>NZ_JBSFYP010000010.1:0-138263 GCF_053599835.1 Micromonospora sp. NPDC005163 | reverse complement strand
GATCCCCCCCCCCCTCTCCTTCGTTTGGGGGGGGCCGGGGGCGGGCTGTGGGGGGGGGGGGGCTGCCCCGCCCCCCCCCGACCCCGCGTAGCGTCAGCTCAGCCCGCGCCCATGCCTACCGGCGCGGCCGACCGTCACCGTCCAGCCACGGGTCCTCCGGCCGCGGCCGGTCGAACGTGGGGCGTGCCTGCTGCCAGTGGCCCCGGGTGAAGTCGGGCACCTTGACCGACTTGAAGCCCTTGCCCTTCAGCGACTCGTGGCTGAGCGGGATCACCGAACACCACGCCGCCGAGTCGTAGACGTCGATGTCGGGGGTCATGCCCAGGCGCATCAACTGGACCATCCGGAAGATGGAGATGAAGTCGCCGCCACCGTGCCCACCGTACTGGCTGGCCAGGTTCTCCAGGGCCGGCCAGATCCAATGGTCGTGCTGGTTCATGATCGTGCTGAAGGCACTGCCGGTCCGCCACGCGTGGTTCGTGTGGCCGAGCGACTCCAGGTAGATCCGGGCGTTGTCCAGTTCCAGTGAACCCCGGGTCCCCGTGAGCGTGGTCTCCCGGCTGTACGGGTGGGGCGAGTTCACGTCGTGCTCGACCCGGATGAACCGGTCGTTGACGGTCTTGATGAAGACCTGCTTGCGGTCCCCGGAGATGTAGGGATCGTCGTCCCAGGCCGGGTGGTCCGCGCCAACCCGCGGGTCCTCCTCGCGGAACAGGGCCAGCGCCTTGGGCCGCGAGGCGACCGCGACGAGTTCGTCGAAGCGATCGCCTCGGTTGATGTCCAGGGAGGCCGAGACCGGCCCGAGCCCGTGCATCGGGTAGTGGGCGGCGTTCATCCGGGTCTGCCAGCGCCGCCGCCAGTGCTCCGGGTAGTAGGCGCCCCCAAAGGTGTACGGCCAGCGCAGGTCGTGGACGTAGCCACCGGAGGCGTGCTGCAACTCGCCGAAAAGCCCCGCCTTGGCCATGTTGAACATCTGCATCTCGGGGCGGAAGTAGTTCACGTTCTCCAGCAGCATGCAGTGCTTGCCGGTGCGCTCGGAGGTGCGGACCAGGTCCCAGATGTCGTCCAGGTGCGGCGCGATGGGCAGCTCGATGGCGACGTGCTTGCCGTGCTCCATGGCCGCCTTGGCCATCGGGTGGTGCCACTCCCACGGCGTGGCGACGTAGATCAGGTCGATGTCGTCACGACGGACGAGCCGCTCGAAGTCCTCCTCGCCGTTGGAGTAGCCGACCGGCTCCTTGTCCTGGAAGCCCTGAGCCATGACTCGGCTGATGGTCTCCGCGACGTGGTCGGGCCGGATGTCGCAGACCGCGGTGATCGTGGAGACGGCGGCCCACCGCATGGCCTGGTCTCCGCCGCGGTTGCCAAGGCCGATGATGCCGACACGCACCTCGTCGAAGCCCTCGAAGGGGACGTTGACCATGGACTTCTCTTTGCCCTTGATCCGGGCAGGTTCGGCGGCGGGCGCCGCACCGGCCGCCGTCCCTGGAAGTAGGGCGCCGCCAAGTCCGGCCGCGGCGCCAAGCGCGCCCACGCCCTTCAGGACGTTACGACGCGACGGGTGGGACCCGGCTGCCGCGGTGGACTCGTTCGGGCTGGCTTCGTTGGGACTCACGTGGATCAGCTCCTCTGCGGGAATGTGACGTGTCACGCGGGCACAATTGCTTAGCCGTGCTGGTCGACGCGGCGATCAGTCAGCGTCGGACCACCCGGCCCGGCTACCTCCGGGCACATTGGCCCCGAGTGTCGAGCGGTCAGCCGTCGAGGATGACCGACCGGGACAGGTTGCGCGGCTGGTCGGGGTCGAGCCCTGCTGCCCCGGCTCGCAGCAGGCACAACTGTTGGACGCGGACCAGGTCGGCGAGCGGATCCATCTCGGACCACTCGAAGTGACCGCCGGTCGCCCGGACCTGGTCCGCCAAGCCGACGGGAACCTCTCCGAACGCCCAGACGACCCTGCCGGGCGCGGTGATGCTGAGCGGACCGTGCCGGTACTCCATCGCGGGGTAGGACTCGGTCCACAGTTGAGTCGTCTCGCGTAGCTTCAGGGCCGCCTCGTGCGCGAGCCCGACCGTCCAGCCGCGTCCGAGGAAGGTGATCTGATCGGCCGTCGCGGCCGGGCTCGTCGCGTCGGCGCCGCGCTCGAGAACCTGCCGTGCCTGTTCGGCGACCCGACGCAGGTCGTGACCGAGGGCCGCCCGCAACAGCGCGAGGGTGGTCGTCGCGAAGCGGGTCTGTACGACCGAACGCTCGTCGACGTCGCTGAGCACGACCGGACGGGCCAGGCTCACCGCCGGCGATGTTGCGTCGGCGGTGATGACGGTGGTGGGCACGCGATGCCGGCACTGCTTGAGGACGTCGAGCACCTCGGTCGTGGTGCCCGAGCGGGTAATACAGAGAACCCGGTCATAGCCACGGCCCAGCTGGTGTTCACTGGCCGGCCACGCGTCGGTGCTGCCCTCGCCGGCGCTCTCCCGTAGGGCCGCGTAGGCCTGGGCGATGAACAGCGAGGTTCCACATCCGAGCACCGCGACTCGCTCGCCAGGCTGCGGAAGGTCCATCGCCACCGAGGGCAGAACGTCCAGCACACGGAGCCAGTCATCCGGCTGGGTCTCGATCTCGGCCGCCAGGAAGGTTCCTTCACTCATCGGTGCCTCGTCCTCATGGTTCATGCGAGCGGGTCTGGAGCGCCTCCAGAATGGAGCGACCTGATCGAATCTGTCAAGAAGGTCGTGGAACCGGTCAGTAACATGCACTGAGGCGCCGGAAGTCGGTCACGGCCTGAGCAGCAGTTACAGGGAAAGACCTTGACGCCACTCAGGAAAGCGACGCAGAATCCCACCAACAGCGGCGTGATCGTGGAAGGTTCCGACGGGAACCAGTCACGAACGATCACAGCCAGCCAGGATTCCGATCACGACTTTGGCGATGTCCCCTGCGCCGGTGGAGGCGGAAATGAAGAGATTCGCGCGTTCGTGGGCGGCCGTAGCGGTTGCCGGCTTGACGCTGACAGGTTGCGGATTCGGCGGCGACGACGGGCAGAGTGCGGACGCACGCACGCTGTCATTCCTTGTGCCCAGCTACAGCGACGGCACCAAGGCGCTCTGGGAGGGCATCATCGCCGACTTCGAGGCGGCCCACTCGGACATCAACGTGGAACTGGAGATCCAGTCCTGGGACAACATCAACGATGTTGTCCGTACCAAGGTCCAGTCGAACGCGGCACCGGACATCCTGAACATCGACGCCTTCTCGGGCTTCGCGGCGGACGACCTGTTGTACTCCGCCGACGAGGTGGTCTCGGCGAGCACGCTGGCGGACTTCCAGAAGTCCTTTGCGGACAACGCCTCGATCGACGGCACGATGTACGGCCTCCCACTGATCGCCTCGGCCCGCACCATGTTCTACAACACCGAACTGTTCGAGCGTGCCGGCGTCGCAGCGCCGCCGAAGACGTGGGACCAGCTGCTCGACGCGGCGAAGAAGGTGGCCGGTCTCGGCGACGGCGTCTACGGCTACGGCATGCCGCTGGGCAGCGAGGAGGCCCAGGCGGAAACCTCGATCTGGACCTTCGGCAACGGCGGATCGTGGACCAACGGGTCGGCCATCGCGGTCAACACCCCCGCGACCCTCGAAGCCGTCACGTTCATGAAGCGGATGATCGACGAAAAGGCCACCCAGCCCGACCCCGGGGCGTCCGACCGGACCCCCATGCTGGACGTGTTCATCCAGGGCAAGATTGGCATGGTGGTGGCGCTCCCGCCCACCGTCGGCCAGATCGCCGAGAAGAACCCGAGCCTCAAGTACGCGAGCGCTCCGATCGCCACCAAGGACGGCCAGCCGATGACCCTCGGGGTCGCCGACCACCTGATGGCGTTCAAGAACAAGGGTGACAAGCAGGAGGCGCTCAAGACCTTCCTGGACTACGTGTTCAGCGCACCGGTCTACACGAAGTTCGTCGACACCGAGGGGTTCCTGCCCACCACCAGGTCCGGCGCAGCGGCGCTGGCGGGCAAGACGGAGATCGCGAGCTTCCTCGAGGTCCTGCCGAGCGCCCGGTTCTACCCCAGCACGAACCCGCAGTGGGCGGCGACCCAGGGCGCGATGCAGAGCCTGATGGGGCAGATCGGGCAGGGCAAGAACCCCGGGGCGGTGCTGGATGAAATCCAGGCCAAGGCCAACGGCTAGAGCCTGCGCGGCTGACAAATGACGACCAACCAACTCATGGAAGTGCCGGCACCCGCGATCTCGACGCGTCGTCAGGCACGCCGAGACCTGGTGGCGGCACTTCCATGGCTGATGCCGGCGCTGACCCTGATCGTCACCGTCGTCCTGTTCCCGGCCGGCTATCTGGTCTGGACCTCGACCCGGGACGTGTCGCCGGTCGGGGTGGACCGCGGCTCGGCCGGGTTCGACAACTATGTGACGCTGTTCGACTCCCCCGCGTTGGGCAGGGTGCTGCTCAACACCGCGATCTGGGTGGTCGGCGTCGTCGTGGTGACCGTGCTCGTCTCCATGGCGCTCGCGCAATTCCTGGACAAGGCCTTCCCTGGTCGCCGACTGGTTCGACTCGCGGTCATCGTCCCGTGGGCGGCGAGTGTCGTGATGACGGCCACCGTCTTCTACTACGGACTCGATCCCTTCTACGGGGTCATGAACCAGTTCCTGGTCGACCTTGGGATCTTGGATACCGGGTTCGGCTTCACCCGACAGCCGGTGCCGGCCTTTTTGGTGGCCATGGGAGTGGCGGTGTTCGTCTCGCTGCCGTTCACCACGTACACGATCCTCGCCGGGCTGCAGATGGTGCCGCGCGAGGTGCTGGAAGCCGCCGCGGTGGACGGCGCCGGCCCGGTGCGGACCTACTGGAGCGTGATCTTCCCGGTCCTGCGGCCAGCGATCGCCGTCGCCGTGCTGATCAACATCATCAACGTCTTCAACTCGCTGCCCATTCTCCGCACACTGACCGGCAGCATTCCCGGGTACGACGCGGACACCACCACCACGTTGATTTTCAAATACATCCAGCAGGACCGCCAGGTCGAGACGGCTAGCGCACTGAGCGTCGTGAACTTCGTCATCGTCCTCGCGGTCATCGGTATCTACCTCCGGGTTGTCCGGCCGATGAGGGACGAGTGAGCCTTGGCGACGACGGCAACCAGATCTCAGGGCGATGAGCGCGTCACGAAGTCGGTGCGCGCCAGCGGACACAACGGTCGTACCCGGAGCCGCGGCGGGCATCCACGCGGCGGTCGCCGGTGGTTGATGGCATTGGCCGGCGCGGTGGTGGCGTTGTTCTTCCTGGCGCCCTACCTGGTGATGGTGATCGGCTCGTTCAAGCGGCACTCGGAGATCGTGCGCATTCCGGCCACCTACCTGCCGACCGAATGGGTGCCCTCGAACTACACGTCGATGTGGTCCACGCCGGAGACGCCGCTCGCCTACAACCTCGTCTCCACGATAATCATCTCTGCCTGCGGGACACTGCTGGTCCTGGTGGTGGCCATGCCCGCCGCCTATTACACGGCCAAGCACCGCTTTCCCGGGCGGCTGGCGTTCCTGCTCCTGGTCCTGGTGACCCAGATGCTCCAGCCGACCGTACTCGCGGCGGGACTGTTCCGGCAGTTCCTCGCGATCGGTATCGACGACACCTGGCTCGCTATGATCCTCGTCAACGGCGCGTTCAACCTCAGCTTCGCGGTGTGGATCATGCACAGCTTCTTCGCCGGGGTGCCCAAGGAGATAGACGAGGCGGCAATGATCGACGGTGCCAGCAAACTGCAGACGCTGCGGCGGGTAACCCTGCCCGTGGTCTGGCCGGGCATCGTCACCGCCATCATCTTCACCTTCGTCGCGTGCTGGAACGAGTTCGCGGCCAGCCTCGTCATCTTGACCACGGCGGAGAACCAGCCGCTGACCGTCGCCATCACGAAATTCGTCGGTCAGTACGACTCGGCGTGGCAATACGTCTTCGGAGTCTCTATCGTCGGCATCGTGCCCGTGATCGTTCTCTTCGCATTGGTTGAAAAGCGCCTGGTGGCAGGTCTCACGGCGGGGGCCATCAAGTGAGCACGGTCGAGGCCGCCGCCGACCGGGCGGACGGCCGCGACCGTGCCCAGCGCCTGCAGGCGCTGCTCGACATCCTGGGCGCGCGCGGCAGGCTGTCCGTCGCCGAGGCGGCCAGCGCCCTGCAGGTCTCCGAGGCGACGGTCCGTCGGGACTTCACCACCCTGGCGGAGCAGCAGTTGGCGGCTCGGACGCACGGCGGCGTCGTGGCCACGTCCGTCTCGTACGACCTGCCGGTCCGCTACCGGGGCCGGGGCGACAACGGCGCCAAGGAGCGCATCGCCGCGATCGCCTGCGAGCTCGTCGAACTGGGCGACGTCGTCGCGTTCAACGGTGGCACCACCACGTCCGCGACGGCCCGACGTCTCGCCGCGCGGGTCGACCTCGCCCAGGCCGTTCAGCGGCCGGCCGTGACGGTGGTGACGAACGCACTCAACATCGCCACGGAGATGGTGCTGCGACGCCACGTCCGGACCGTCATCCTCGGCGGTGTGGCACTGCCCCAGTCGTACGAGCTGACCGGGCCGCTGGCCACGATGGTTCTGAACGAGCTGTGGCTCGACGTGCTGATCCTCGGGGTCGACGCGTTCTCCCCCGACGGCGGCACGTCCTGTCACGACGAGGGCGAGGCCGGCATTGATGCGACGATGGTCCGCCGGTCCCGTCGGGTCGTCGTCGTGGCCGGCTCAGAGAAGCTGGGCCGGCACTCCTTCGCCCGGATCTGCGACGTCAACGCGGTGGACACCCTGGTGACCGACGACGGCGCGGACGCGAAGGTCGTGGCCGACCTGCGCGCCGCCGGCGTCAACGTGCTGCTGGCCTGAGGCCCGCCCGCGCCGTCACGGGGCGAGCAGGGTGACCAGGTGGGCGACCTGCGCGGCCACCGCATCCCTACCCGGACCGAGGTACCTGCGCGGGTCGACCAGGTTCTCGTCGGCGGCGAGCGCACGCCGGACCGCACCGGTGAGGACCGCGTTGAGATGGGTCGCAATGTTGATCTTCGACATTCCGTGCGCGACTGCCGACCGCAGGCCCGCCTCGGAGACCCCGGACGAGCCATGCAGGACCAGTGGCACCGGCACCTTCGCCGCGATCGCGGCGATCAGTTCGTCGTCGAGGACCGCGTCACGGCTCAGCATCGCGTGCGAGGAGCCGACCGCGACCGCGAGCGCGTCGACACCGGTGGCGGCGACGAAGGCGGCCGCGTCGTCCGGATCGGTCCGTACGCCGGGCTTGTGCGCACCGTCCTTGCCGCCGATCGCACCGAGTTCGGCCTCGACCCAGACCCCCCGCGAACGACACCAGGCGGCGAGCTCCGCGGTCAGGGCGACGTTCTTCTCGTACGAGTGCCCGGACGCGTCGACCATCACCGAGGGCACCCCGAGTTCGACCGCCTGCTCGACAAGCTCACGCCGGGTGGCGTGATCCAGGTGTACGCAGACCGGCACGGACGCTTCCGCCGCGATCCGGAGGCAGGCCAGCGCCAGCGGCGCCAGGCTGCCGTGGTAGCGGGCCGTATTCTCCGATAGCTGCAGCACCACCGGGCGTACCGCGCTCTCGGCGCCGGCCACGATGCCCTCGGCATGCTCAAGCTGGATGACGTTGAACGCCCCGACGGCCCGGCGGTCCCGCGCTGCCGGGATGACGAGTTCCGCCATCGAAGCCAGAGTCATACTTCCTCCACTCTCACCTGATCACGCCAGCGCCGGTAGGCACGGACGTCCACCTCACCGGCGACCGGACGCAGCACCGCTGCCGCCGACAGCGCCACCGCGTCGACGAGCAGGCCGTGCCAGTCGACGGCGTCCAGCGACCCGGCGGCCGCGAGTTGCCGGGCGACGGCCGCACAGGCCGCGTCCCCGGCGCCGGTCGCGTTCCCCTCGATCCGCTCCGGTGGCGCGGCCAGCATGGCCCGATCCGGTCGTACCACGGCCATCCCGTCGGCGCCCAGGGTCAGCACGACGGCGGCGACCCGGCCGGCGGGGGGCAGCAGCCGGCGGGCCGCCCGTACGGCCTCGGCCGGCGTCGAGGGCCGGTGACCGACCAACTCGGCCATCTCGTCCGCGTTCGGCATCAGCACCGCCCCGCCAGCAGTCGCCGCCGCCCGCAGGGCCGGGCCGCTGACGTCCACGACGGCCGGCACTCCGGCGGCCACCGCCGCGTCGACCAGGCGGGCCGGAAGCCCCGGGTCCACGCCGGGCGGCAGGCTGCCGGAGACGACCAGCGCGTCGGCACCAGCCAGGAGTTCGCTCACGTGCCGGGTCAGGGCGTTGGCGGCGGCCGGCGGGTCCATCGGCGAATAGCCAGGCTCCCACAGCGACGTCGTCACTCCGTTGGTCTCGTGTACGACCAGCGTGCGCCGGACGTCCGGCAGTACGTCGAGCAGGTCGGCCGGCACGCCGGCCCGGTCGAGAGCGGCCCGCAGGGCCGCGCCCCCCGGACCGCCGGACATGCCGGTGACGAGGACCCGCTCCCCCAGTTCGTGAAGCACCCGGCCGACGTTGACGGCCTTGCCACCGGGGCGTTCGCTGACGGTCCGCACCCGCTGCACCCGGCCCCGGTGCAGTTTCCCCAGCCCATAGGTCACATCGAGCGCCGGATTCGGCGCAACGGCGAGGATCACGTTGCCCGCTCGGTCATCGCGACTCCTCGTCGGGGGTCTGGCGCCGGTGCTCCGGCATGGAGTTTCGTGCTCGATATTAACAAAAAGCCGTCGCTATCGCGCACCCCCTTCTTGCCTCGCGGCGGACGCTGATCAATACTGATCGCTATCCGTCGGATGCCGGCAATATCGCTCACAGGAGTTGATCACATGCCTCCTCCCGCACCGTCGAACATCACCCATCCACCGACCACAGTGGTCCGATCACGCCGTTTCAGCGTCGGGCTCGCAGCCGTCGCGCTCCTGGTCGGATCCGTCGCCGCACCCACTCCGGCCGGCGCGCAGCCGCCCGCGGACGCCCTCAGGACCTGGGTGCCGACCGGCGACTTTGCGTCCTCGTCGTTCGAGCGCGTCCCGCAGGTCGCCCCGGAGTCGCTGCCCACCGGCAACGCCCGGCAACTGTCCTTGGCGACCGTCCGGGGCGGACAAGCGTCGGCCCAACTCGCCGTGGCCAGCGCCCAGGACCTCGAAAAACTCCGGGTGCAGGTTGGTCCGTTGAAGCCGACCGGCAAGGGCGGCGCGATCTCGAAGGCGATCCAGGTCCGCTATCCCGCCTACATCCCCGACGACCGAGGCGGGATGATCGCCGACCCGCTGCGCGAGGTCGACCGGGTGGACGTGCCCGCCGGCCAGGCGCAGCCGGTCTGGTTCACCCTCGCCGTACCACCGGACGCCCGCCCGGGCACCTATCGCAGCCGGATCACCGTGACCGCCCACAGGGTCAAGCCGATCGAGTACGACCTCACGGTGAAGATCGCCGACGTGACCCTGCCGCCGGTCGCCGGGCGGGACTTCCACCTGAATCTTTGGTTCCAGCCAGACACCATCGCCGACCAGGCCGGCCTCGAACTGTGGTCCGACCAGCACTTCAAGGCCATCCGGCCGTACCTGGAGGACCTGGCCTCACGCGGCCAACGCGTCATCAACTCGGCAATAGCCGAGGACCCGTGGCCGGTGCTGTGGCCGGACGGCCAGTGGCGGTCGCAAACCTACGTGCCGTACCACTCGGCCGTCGACTGGTTCCACGACGGCGAGCAGTGGTCCTTCGACTTCGCCAACTGGGACCGTCTGGTCGAGGAGGGGATGCGGGCCGGCATCGGCCCGTACATCCACGCCTTCGGGCTGCTGATGTTCCGCGGCTACCAGCACGTCGTCTACACCGACACCCGGACCGGTCAGCGGGTGGACCAGGAGGTCTCACTGGGCGGCGCGGAGTGGAAGGACGCCTGGTCGGCGTTCCTCGTCGCGTTCGAGGACCACGTACGGGACCGGGGCTGGCTGGACCGGACCTACCTCGCCTTCGACGAGCGGCCCGCGAGCGAGATGCAGGTGGCCATCGACCTGGTCCGGGAGGTCGCACCGGTCTTCGTCGACCAGATTGCGATCGCCGGTTCCGCGAGCACCGACGCATTCGCGCAGGACCTGTCGCTCAACTACTCCGACGTTGACCACTGGTCGCAGGAGATGATCGACCGGCGCCGGGCGGAGGGCAAGAAGACCACCTTCTACACCTGGTCCAACCCGGCCTACCCGAACACAGTGACCCCGGCCGCACCCCTCGGCGCACGCGTGCTGTCCTGGCTCAGCGCACAACGCAACCTCGACGGCTACCTGCGTTGGGCGTACAACTCGTGGCCGCAGGACCCGTACACCGACGGGTCCTACCGCTACCGGCAGGGCGACGAGTACCTCGTCTACCCGGGCAAGGACGGACCGGTGTCGAGCATCCGGTGGGAGCTGTTCCGCGACGGTCAGGATGACTTCGCCCTGCTCGACCAGCTAGCCGAACGCGGCGGCCAGGACCACCCGGCGCGGGTGGCCGCGCTGGCCGGTGTCGAACCCGCGGCCACCCCCGGACCGGCCGCCTACCAGGCGCTGCTCGACGCCCGAGCGGCGGTCGTCGAGGCACTGGCGGAATACCCGACCGACTGACCACCGGCGTCACGCGACACGGCGGCGGCGTGCCACGCACGCCGTGTCGCGTGACCTGCGGCGGCCACCGTTGATCGGCCGCGGGCGCCCCTCGCAGGCTGCCTCGACGGAGCGGGCGGTGGCCGTCGCGGCCCCGCATGCCCGCAACGCTCCACCCTCCCGGGCCATCGCATAAGCATTTGCCGATCCGGTGCCGTCTACTACCGTCTCCCAGGGGCCGGTCGCGGCCCGGCACGGACGCAGGGGCTCCTCCACGATCAAACGGTCGTCGGAGTCACTGGCAGTCGGTCAGCCTACGGGGAGGAAATCCGTGCGTTTGCGCAACACAATGGCCGCCGGTTCGCTTGCGATAGCGGTGGCCCTGGTCCTCGCCGGATGCAGCAGCATCGACAGGACCGATGGCTCAGATGCCACGAAGGACTCGAAGGACACCATCGGTGCCGCGCCGGGTAAGCCCGAGGAACTGGGCTCCCCGATCGCGAGCCGGGACATGCAGATCAGCGACAGCGGCAAACTCTTCCCGGTGAAGGTGGAGCTGTACCAGTTGCGACGCGACAGCGGGTTCGTCAACCTCAATGTCCGGATGACGCGCACGGACACCACGGACAGCCCGGACCGCTGGCAGATTGGCAGCGCCTTTCAAGGTGAGACCATCTCCTTGGCGTTCTCCGGCGTGACAATGATCGACCGGAAGAACCGCAAGCGGCACCTGGTCGCGCGGAGCGGTGACCCGGACGCGAAGCCCGGCCAGGTGAAGTACCTCGCCTCGTCGGGTCTCTCATCGGTATTCGTCGAGGCCGGTCAGTCGGTGGACCTGTACGCCATGTTCGGAGCCCCACCGGACGACGTCACCGCCGTCGACGTCGTCATCCCCCGAGTCCCGGTCTTCGAGAATGTCCCGCTCGCTTAGCCCACGGACAGCGCTGGCCGCGACCGCGACCGCGCTGGCTCTGCTGCTGGTCAGTGAACCGGCCGTCGCCTGGTCTGCGCCGACGTCGACGCCGTCGTCGGGGACCGCCGCCGTGCCCGGACCAACGCTTGGGCCCGGCGAGCAGGTGAACGCGCCGATCATCGACATCCGGGCGCCGATGGAGGACATCTATCTGCGCACCGAGGACCTCGACGGCAACAGCCTGGAGGCCGAGTCCGGGGGGCGTATCGAGCTGACCCTGGCGGCGGACGTCCTCTTCGCCTTCGGCAAGGCCGATCTGTCCCCGGCCGCCCGTACCCGGCTGGCCGAGATATCGAGACGGCTGCGTACCCAGGCCGCCGGCAAGGTCCAGATTTTCGGACACACTGATTCGGTGGGTCACGACGCGCAGAACCTGACGTTGTCCCGTCGACGAGCCGAGGCGGTCCGGGACGAGTTGGCCGTGGGACTCGCCGGCAGCCAGATCACCTACGAGGTCAAGGGCTTCGGGGAGACCCGACCCGTCGCGCCGAACACCGTGGACGGCAAGGACAACCCGAAGGGCCGGGCCAGCAATCGACGCGTCGAGATCCGGTTCGACAAGTGATCGGACCCGGAGACCAGCCGCCAGCACGGCTGGTCTCCGGACGACCGGGCCGCTACCTCGAGCCGTTGAGGCCTGCCGCCAGCGCCTCGGCGAATGACGTGTCCGCGGCGGTCCCGCTCACCCCGAGCCGCCAGGTTCCCCCGGGAAGGTCACCGAGGGGCAACGACCGTCCGCCGGGCTGCCACAGCGGTTGCCATGCGATGGATCCGCTGGGCCGGTGGAACCACCGGTTGTCCTCGTTCCAGGCCGAGCCGGCACGGTAGGCGGCCACCAACGTGGTCGTGTCGTCGGTGGCAAGTGTCCAACTGGTGAAACCCGCGGCGTCGCCGTCCCTGTCCTGCTGGCCGGGGTCGCCGAGCCGCGGCAGGGCCGAGTCCAGGTTCCAGGCGGCTTCCCAGACCGGCGCGGTGGTCGGGCCGGCCACGTGCCAGACGAGGCTGAGGTCCGTGGTGGCCGCATCGAACCGGAACCGCCAGTCGGCGGTCACCGGTTCGTCTCCGAAGGGGATGCCGTTGAGGCTCAGGTCGGTGCCGTCGGCGGAGACGGTCACGTCCCTGGCGGCGCCCGCCACGTCTGTCGGCCCGAAGGCTCCGACCGCGAGGTAGGGCGCCGTGGAGCGCGACGACGAGTCCGTGACCGGTCGGTACTCGCCACGTCCGGCGGGGTCGGCGTCATAGGAGACCAGCCGGGCCTGAGGTGCTGTCTGCACGACGGCGCGGTAGTAGGGAGTGGTGACGACGCGGCCCTTCGTCACCACCGGCGTACGCCAGTGCAGCGGTGCCAGCCAGAGTCCGCCCTGGCCCCAGCCGGCACCGGTGACATACCAGTCGCCCGTGCCGGAGTCGTCCTTGACCACCTCGGCGGCGTGCGCGTTGATCTGCCCCGCCAACTGGTCGACGCTGAAGTGGAAGGGGTCGGCGCTGCGGTAGACGCGGGTGTCCTGGTATCCGCTCTCGCAGCACACGAAGAGGTACCACGATCCGCCGTGACGCACCACGAACGGCGATTCGGTCGGGCCGCCGAAGGTGCCGGTGGCCGGGTGTTCGAAGGCCGTCTGCCGGGCGCCCCAGTGCACCAGGTCCCTGCTGGTGCGGTAGGCGACGATGTGGTGACCGCCGGCCGGCGTGCTGTTGGCGGTGTAGTACATCACCCACTGGCTGCCCACGCGGGTGACCATCGGGTCCCGGCCGTCGAAGCCGTCGGTGAACAGGGGGTTCGCCGGGTGGCGGGTCCAGGTCTTGAGATCCTTCGACGTGGCCAGCTGCATCCGGTAGGCCGTGTGGTCCGCGGTGCCGCCCGCGTAGTACATGTAGTACGTGCCGCCGTGGAACAGGACGTACGGCGCCCAGATGTGGCTCTCGCCGGCGGCGGGGTCGGCCTCCAGCGCGAACGGCTGCTTCGTCCAGGGCCCGCGCGGAGACGGTGCCGTGGCGTGGCCGAAGAACCGCTCGTCGAGCGGGTTGGCGGGCTCAGCGTGGGTGATCGCGAAGATGTGCCACTCGCCGGTACGGCGGTCGCGCACCATGGTGTGGTCGTTGTAGTACCAGCGCTCGTTCTCGCCGACGCTGGGGTCGTAGACGGGCACGAAGTCACCGGCGCCGACCATGGTGGACCGGTTCTCGTACGGCTGGTTGTCGATCGCAGGCGGGTCGGCCGCCCAAGCCGGAACCGGTGTCGCGATCAGGCTCAGGGCGGCCGCTAGCAGCACGGACAGCCGGCCAACGCGGGACGGTAGGCGGGACATCGCTTTCCTCCAGGGCTCGATGCGGGTTTGCGGTGACGGCTTCCGGTGGCTGATTCGCCGGTCGTTCGGTGGTGCGGGCCCGCCCAGCCATCGCGGCGGGCCCGCAGCCGCGGAACTGTTACTGCTTGCCGCCGAGCTCGGTGTAGGCCTGCACAGCGTTGTCCTTGGTGATCTGCATCGTGCCGAGGGTCGTCGACTTCGGCACGTCCTTCGTGCAGTCGACCAGGATCTTCTTGGCCAGGTCGATCGCTTCGCGTCCGCCGGTCGCGTACTGGAACGTCGCCTGCAGGCGACCCTGCTCGACCGCCTTGATGCCGCCGGACGGGACCGGCAACGCGTCGATCCCGGTGAACTTGATCGCGGTCTCCTTGCCGGCGGCCTTCGCCGCCAGGTAGGCGCCCTCCGCCATCGGGTCGTTGTGCGCGTACACCGCGTCGATGTCCGGCTGGGCCTTGAGCATCGCGTCCATCACGCTCTGCCCCTTCTCCCGCAGCCACTCAGCGGTCTGGGTGGCAACGATCTCGATCTTCGGGTTGCTCGCGATGCCGTCTCGGAAGCCCTGGGCGCGCTCGGCGGCCGGGGTGGAGCCGGGCAGGCCGGAGATCTCGACGACCTTGCCGCCCTGCGGCAGCAGCGTCTTGGCGTAGTACTCGCCCGCCGCCTTGCCGATCGCCACGTTGTCGCCGCCGATGAACGCGGTGTACGCGTCACCCTCGACCTTGCGGTCGAGCACGATGACCGGGATGCCCTGGTCGTACGCCTTCTTCACCACGCCGGTGAGCGGCTTCGCCTCGTTCGGCGAGATGATCAGCAGGTTGATCTGCTGGGAGAGGAAGTTCTCCACGTCGGCGACCTGCTTGCTGTTGTCCTGGGCCGCGTCCGAGACGACGACACGGAACCCGGGCACGGCCTTCGCCGCGGTGGTCACGTCGTCGTTCATGACCTGCCGGTACGGCTCGGCGTTGTTGGCCTGCGACATGCCGATCAGGAACTCCTTGCCGCTGCCGCACTGGGAGGAGGCGTCGGTGCCACCGTCGCCGCCGTCCTTCTCGACGCTGCATCCCGTGGTGACCGCGAGCGCGGCCAGTGTGAGGATCGTGATGGCTCTTCGGGCGTAGCGCATGTTTCCTCCATGGTGGTGGTGGGTCAGGCGATGCGGGGACGAAGCCTCTGCAACGCGGCGGCAGCGACGATGACCAGTCCCTTGACGACCAGCTGCACGTTCGCGTCGATGTTGTTGAGGGCGAGGATGTTGTTCAGGATCCCGAGCAGCAGGGCGCCGGCGATCGTGCCGCCCATGGATCCACTGCCACCGGCGAGACTCGTCCCGCCGATGACCACGGCCGCGATCGCGTCCAGTTCGTAGCCGGCACCGTCGTTCGGGCTGCCCTGGTTGAGCTGACCGGCGTGGATGATCCCGGCCAGCGCGGCGAGCAGGCCGGAGATCGCGAAGACGGTGACCCGGACGCGCCGTACGGGCACGCCGGAGAGCCGGGCGGCCTTTTCGTTGCCGCCGATGGCGTAGACGTGTCGCGCGAAGGCGGTGCTGCGCAGCACGAGGAGCGCGCCGACGCCGATGGCGAGGAAGAGCAGGGCCGGCACCGGTAGTACCCCGTTGATCGAGCCGCTCAGCAGCGAGAACGTCTCGGGCGCCTCCTGCGGCCCGTCGCCGTAGGCGATCGGGATGCCCAGCCCGCCCGACCACATCCGGGCGATGCCCCGGGCCGCTTGCAGGCCGGCCAGGGTGACGATGAAGGACTGGATCCCGAGGCGGGCGACGATCGCGCCCTGGGTGGCCCCGAACGCGGTGCCGATGAAGAGCACGATCAGGACCGTCGGCACGATGCCCAGGCCGCTGTCGACCATCAGGGTGGCCGACCCGACCGCGGCGAGCCCGAGCACCGCCCCGACGGAGAGGTCGATGCCGCCGATCAGGATGACGAACGTCATGCCGACGGCGATGATGCCGATCTCCGAGACCGCCCGGACGATGTTGGCGAGGTTTCCGGAGCTGAGGAAGACGTTCTCGCCGTTGCGGGACGGCGACACGGCGATCGCGATGAGGAAGACAGCGACGAGCCCGAACAGGCTCTGGAATCGGAAGAAGTTGTCGACGATCGCCTGCCGGTCGTTCGGCAGTCGGATCGCCCGGCGGCGGGGCGGTGTCTCCGGCGGCGATTCGGCGAGGCTGGTGGGGTTGGGCGGATTCATCGAGACTCCTTGACGTCGTCCCCGTTGGCCGCGGCGAGGATGGCTTGTTGGGTGGCGGAGGCGCGGGGCAGCACGGCAACCGTGCGACCGCGGTGCAGGACGACCACCCGGTCACAGAGGCTCAGCAGCTCCGGCAGCTCCGACGAGGCGAGCAGGATCGCCATGCCGGAGTCGGCGAGCCGGTGCAGCAGGTGGTAGATCTCGGCCTTGGCGCCGATGTCCACCCCTCGGGTCGGCTCGTCGAGCAGGAGCAGTCGCGGACGCATCAGCAGTTGCTTGGCGAACACGATCTTCTGCTGGTTTCCGCCGGAGAGGGTGGCCACGGCGATCGACGGTGACGCCGCCTTCACCGCCAGGGTGGTGAGCTGTGCGGCGACCGTTCGGCGCAGCAGCGGGCGGCGTACCAGCCCGAGTGTGGTCAGCGACGACAGCGCGGAGAGCACGACGTTGTCCGCCACGGAGTGCTCCAGCATCAGCCCCGCGCCGCGCCGGTCCTCGGGCACGAACGCCACCCCGTGCGCCAGTGCCGCCCGGGGCCCACCCGGGCGGTACGGTCGGTCGCCGATCAGCACCTGGCCGGTGTGCCGGCCGGAGCCGCCCGCGCCGAACAACGTCTCCAGCAGTTCGGTACGCCCGGCGCCCATCAACCCGGCGAGGCCGACGATCTCTCCGGAGCGCACCGTGAGGTCCACGCCGGCCGGCTCGGTCCGCCCGGGTACCGGCCGGCGGGGCGTCACGGCGAACCCTCGTACGTCGAGCAGCACGTCACCGGGTTCGTTGCGGCCCTCGCCGAAGAGCGCGTCGACCGACCGACCGACCATGAGCTGGATGATGTCGTCGCGGGAGGCGACCCGTGGGTCGACGGTGCCGGCGACGCTGCCGTTGCGCAGCACGGTGACCCGGTCCGCGATGACCTCGATCTCCGCCATCCGGTGCGAGATGTAGACGATGCCGACTCCGGCTCGGCGCAGCTCGGCGATCGTCGCGAAGAGCCGTTCGACCTCGGCGTCGGCCAGTGCCGCGGTCGGTTCGTCCATGATCAGGACTCGCGCGCGCAGCGACAGGGCCCGGCCGATCTCGACCAGCTGTTGCTCGCCGACGCGCAGTGACCCCACGAGCCGGCGCGGGTCCAGGTCGGCGCCGAGTGTCCGCAGGTGCGCCGCGGCCTGCCGGCGCATCTCCCGGATGTCGACGGTACCCAGGCGGGTGCGCGGCTCCCGCCCGAGGAACATGTTCTCCGCGATGGACAGCCCGGCCACCAGGTCCAGCTCCTGGTGGATGGTCGCGATACCAGCGCGTTGCGCATCGGCCGGGCCGCCGAAGCTCACCGGCTCCCCGTCCACCTCGATCGTCCCGTCGTACTCGGTGATCACACCGGAGAGAACGTTGATCAGCGTGGATTTGCCGGCTCCGTTCTCGCCGAGCAGCGCGTGCACCTCACCGGCGGTGACGGTGAGGTCGATGTCGCGGCAGGCGTGCACGCCGCCGAACCGCTTGCCGATGCCGGTCATCCGGACCAGCGGCCGATCTGTCATGCGGCACCTCGTGGCTCGTCTGCGGGATCTGGGTTGGACGGAGTCGGAGACCCGTGCTCTGGGCCTCCGACTCCGACCGGTCACGAGGTTAGGCGAGCCTCGATGTAGTCGAGGCCGGCCAGGTAGCCGCTCGACGCGGCGGCCTTGCCGGTCACCGTGAGGGTGAGCGTGTGCCGGCCCGCGGTCAGCTCCCGCTGGCCGTAGTCCAGCGGGTCGCTGACGATCACCCCCGGCGAGTGGTACGCGTCGAACGCCTCGCCGATCCCGGTGCCGTCGATCGCCACCGTGTTGGTGCCGTAGTCCCCCGCCAGCGTCTGCACCAGCCGCAGCTGGTAGGTGCCGGTCGTGGGCACCTCGAACGCCACCGTCACACTCCGGTTCGGCGCGTTTGGTCGGAACCACAGCTGTGCGCTCCGCGACCATTGGATGCCGCAGCAGTCGCCCTGCACCTCCGCCGGTGCGTCGGCGGAGACCGCGGGCAGCAGCGATTCGGCTTCGATCCGCAGCGTGTCGCCGGTGGCGGCCGACGCTGGCGCCGAGTAGGCGCCGAGGTTGCCCGCGGCGTCCACCGCGCGTACCCGGTAGTACCAGGTCTCACGAAGGCCCAGACCGCTGTGCTCGAAGCTCGGCCGTGTCGTGGTGCCCACCTCGTTGTCCGGTCCGGGCGTGAACCCGGCCTTCCGCGAGGCGAACACCTGGTAGCTCGGCGCGTACACGTCGTCGGAGGCCAGCCGCCAGGCCAGCGCCACCGCGTTGGTGGTGGCGCTGGTGGCCGTGAGCCCGGTGACCTGGCTGGGCCTGGTCCTGTCGACGAAGGGGGTGACCTCGCTCAGCACCGCGTACCGTGCCGCGGACCAGGTCGGGGCGCCGGCGGTCGGCCTCAACGTGACGGTCACCGTCGACCTGTCGCGGGTGAGCGCGGGTGGCAGTCGGAACTCGTCCTCCAACCAGCGGTGGGAACCGTTGGCCAGCGGCTGCGACCAGGTGCCGGCGTCCCGCCCGTCGACCTGCACGGCCACCGACTGGTACCCGGTGGACTGGTCCCCCACCCGGCGCAGGACGGCACCGGTGTTGTCCCGGTCCAGGGCCACCCGGAACCGGATCGGCGTGGCCGAGGCGCGGGTGTCGTCGGTGACCGGCCGGGGTGCGCCGTCGTCGCCCTCGAAGGTCGCGGTGAGGACTTGGCGCTCGCCGCCGGAGGAGTACGCGTGCGCCGACTCGCTGCCGGCGTCGCCGACGTCGACGGTGTCGGTCCAGCGCTGAGCGACGGTGTCCTGCCCGTACCAGTAGGCGGTCGAGCCGTACCGGGCTGGATCCTGGTCGCCCGGACCGTGCTCGATGCCGAAACGCAGGTCGGTCGCGAATGACACCGCCTCGGCGAGCATCAGCCGGTACGCGCCGGTGCAGTCGTACTGGCAGCCGTAGTCGCTGACCTCGTGGGCCGGGTTGCCGTTGGTGGGCGCCGAGAACGTGCCGTGGTTGAAGTACCAGCCGCTCTCGTAGAAGTCCTCGGTCCCGGTGCCGTGGATGCTCGGGCTCTGCGCGCCGTCCACGTAGACCCGCTCATCGCCCTCGAGGTAGTTGCGTTGGTTGCCCGCGGGGATGTGCCCCTCCACGGTGTGCGTGACACCGACGAACTTTCCACGGCCGGCGACGTCGAGGAAGGCGTGGTCGGCGCCGGGGGTGGTGTCGGCGCTCGTCGCGGTGGCCCGGAAGTGTCCCGCCGTGCCGGTTGGGCGCAGTGCCGGCGCCCAGTGCGCGGAGCGTGCGGTGGTCACGGAGGCCGCCGACGTTGTGATCGGCACGCTGGATCCGTTGCGCAACTCGATGCTGAACCGTGACCGGTAGGGCATCGGCCACCAGGCCGACAACGTCGCGGTCGCCGGATCGACACCGAACATCAGCGATCGCACCGGGTGCAGCCCGAGGCCGGTGCCGAAGAACTCGCCGAGTGGCGCGTCCACGGTGGTCTCGCCGTCGAAGGTGATGCGCAGCCGGCTGTCCCGCAGCACCGCGTCGGAGGCCGCGACGGCCGCCTTGCGGTCGGCGTCCGCCGGGTAGCTCATGGTGTTGCTGCCCTGCCAGGTCTGGGTGGTGATCCGGTAGCTGTGGGCGGCCTCGGCGTCGGTGTGGGACGGGCCGAGGTCGAGGGTGTCGGTCCGCTTGGCGGTGCCGGCGACGAGGCTGTCGACCCAGTAGGTGAACTCGTTGACGTCCAGGTCTGAGGAGATGAACTGGTTCCGGATGGTGATCGTGGACTTGCCGGCCGTGGCACTCGCCGGAAGGTCGACGGTCTGGTCGAGCCAGGTGCCGAAGGGCACCGGGTCATTGGCCGGCCACTCGGCGACCGGCACGCCATCCACGACGACCTGCGCCCGCTGGTGCCCGATGTGCGGGTCCAGCCGGCGGGTCAGCCGTACTCCGGCGTTCGCCGGGTCGACGGCCACCCGGAATTCGCTGCCGCCGCCGGAGCCGTAGGCGCGCCCGTCATCGGCGACCGGCGTCGGCGGCCCGACGAGTTGCGGGATCCGCAGCTGCAACGCGCTGATCGCGCCGGGGCCGACGCCGCTGGCGAGGGTCACCGCGCCCTTGGCGGGGACGCTGAACTGCCGGTCGGCGGTGGTCGCGCCGGGCTCCGGGCGCTTGGGGTCGCGGGTCCCGGCGGCCTTGAGCTGGTCGATGACGTCCAACGCGCGGTCCGACGGGTCGAAGGTGCGCACCCCGTCGGCGGTGGTGAACCTGCGGTAGGTGACGTGGTAGAAGATCGGGTTCTTCTCGGTCGTCACCCGCATCGAGCTGCGGTAGGTCATGGGCGCCTTGATGTAGACACCGCCGGAGCTCTGCGCCGCGTTGCCGACGACCGGGTAGACGAAGGGCGCGCCGAGCTTGCCGTCCACGACGTCCTGGAGCTTGGCGTCGAGCACGGTCACACCGTCGAGCACGACCTTGATGGTGCCGGTGGCGGAGACGTTGCCCTCGTCGCGGGTGAACCAGATCGAGTCGATCTCACCGGCGCCGGCAGCCTCGGCGAGGACGCAGCCCTCGGCGCCGGTGCGCAGGCACGAGTACTGGCCGGAGAAGCCGTCGTCGTTGCCGCCACCGCGGTCGAAACTCGAGAACTGGTAGGCCCGTGGTCCGTCGGGAAGTTCGGCGAGGCGGTCGAGCCTGCGGTAGACGTCCCATCCGGTGGGACCGTTGTCGGAGGGGCTGTGCGCCGCAGCCGAGGCCGGCACGGCTGGGCCGACCAGGGCGGTTCCGGCGACCAGCGCCGCGGTGAACGCGGCGCGCAGCAGGCGGCGAGCGGAGGTACGCGGTGCGGGGGTGGTGGGTGTCATGAATCGCCTTCCACGTCGGTGGGTGGGGCGGATCGCGGTGCAGTGGAGCAAGGAATCGATTTCTCACTGCAACAGCGATCAGGGTAGGCACGCCTCCACGCGACGGTCAATCCTCGATCGGTGTCGACGGCCGATGCTGTTGACAGCGACCCAACCTGCTTTTATCGTCCTCGCTCAGACGAGCAAACGATTTCTTCGATCGTGCGAGCACGCCACAGCACCACGTGGCGCACGGGCGTATTCTCGTTGCGGTGAGTCGAGGTGGTGGTGGATCGCGGTGACACCCTGCGGCTCAGCGTCAACCCGTGACCGTCGCAGACCCCCGTAGGATGCCGGGTTCCGGCACCGGAGCGCGCTCGGCGGACGCGCCGAAGCACCGCGGCGGACCAGTCGAGCGAATGGAGGCGGATGGAGGCGCATGGCGACGATCTATGACGTGGCACGGCAGGCTCAGGTTTCACCCGCGACGGTATCGCGGGTGCTGAACGGACGGACCACGGTCGATCCAGTCATGGCGGCGCGGGTGCAGCAGGCGATGCGGGAGCTCGACTACCGCCCCAACGCCGTCGCCCGCAACCTGCGCCTGAGCCAGACCAGCCTCTGGGCGGTCATCATCTCCGACATTGGAAACCCCTTCTTCACCTCGATGGTGCGAGGGGTCGAAGACGTCGCGCAGGGCGCCGGCTACTCCGTGGTCCTGTGCAACAGCGACGAGGACCCGGAGAAGGAGTCCCGGTACATCGCCGCCGCTCTGGCCGAGCGGATGGCGGGTGTCATCATCTCCACGTCGGGCCGACCGACCGTCATCAACCGGCTCGTCGAGGCGCGCATCCCGGTCGTGGCGATCGACCGTCAACTGCGTGGCGTCAGCATCGACACGGTACTCGTCGACAACGTGCACGGGGCCGAGCTGGCGACCACCCACCTTCTCGACAACGGCTACCAGCGGGTCGCCTGTATCACCGGTCCACGCCGGATCTCCACCGCCGCGCAGCGACTCCGCGGCTACCAGCGGGCGTTGCGGTCGCACGAGCGGGAGGCGACCGACAACCTGGTGCGGTACGCGGACTTCCGCGAGGAGGGTGGCTATCGGGCCATGGCCTCGCTGCTCGACAGTGACAACCCGCCCGACAGCGTCTTCGCGACGAACAACCTGATGACCGTCGGCGCGGTCGAGTGTCTCGTCGACCGCGGGGTCAAGGTGCCGGCCGAGTTCGGGGTGGTCGGGTTCGACGACATCCCCTGGGCCCACCTGGTCAGACCATCGCTGAGCACCGTCTCCCAGCCGACATACGACCTGGGGCGGGCGGCCGGGGTGCTGCTCACCGAACGGATCGCCAACCCGGCGCGACCGCCGTCGACCGTCACCCTCAGCACAGGCCTCCAGGTACGCGAGAGCTCCAGCCGCCCGAGGTGACGGAGCGGGTGGCCAGCCGCCCGCGGTGGAGGCGGAGAGCCTGCCCCCACTGGCCCGTCAGGCTCCCCGCCCGTCATCCACCGGGCTCCGTTCCCTCGCCGTCACTCAGGTGACGCGCCCGCCGTCAGAGGTTGACCTCACCGCACAGGTGCACCCGGACGCCGAGTTCGGCGAACATGGCCGCCTTCACCCGCAGCGCCTTGTCGGCGGTCGCCGCATCCGGCGCGTAGGCGACGTTGACGTGGTTGGCCTTGTGCCGCGCCATCAACTGGTCCCGGTCGACCCCGTGCAGGACGGCGTGCATGATCGGCCACTGCGGGGTGGTGGCGTCCAACCGGCGCTGGGTCTCCTCGGCCGGCAGCTCGACGACGGTGCCGCGGCCCAGGTCCACGTGCAGCGCGCCGTCCATGATGAACACCCGGGACCAGACGATCTCCCCCGGCTTCGACACCCCGCTCAGGGTGCCCCCACCCAACGGGAAGAACATCGGCGGCTGGCGCATGCTGTACGACCTGTCGTAGCCACCGTTGTGTGACGCCGGCACCGAGCCGGAGATTTCGAACACCCAGACGAAGTCGTCGCCGTACCGCTCGCCCCACCGGATGTCGTGCAGCGTCGTCGCCGGGTCGAGACCCATCGCCGTCCAGATCCGGTTGGTGACGAGCGAGTCGACCGCCACCCCCTCGTCGACCTCGTTGAAGTGCGGCAACGGCGCCCCCGGGTACAGTTCGCGGCTCCCGTCGCGGCTGAGCACCGGCGGCCGCTGGACGTTGTTCAGCAGGCCCTCGGCGAGGTCGCTCGCCGGGACGGTGTCCTTCAGGCCCTGCTGGTACTGGATGCCCACCGCGTCCAGGCCGTAGTCGTCGGAGATGCGCAGGGCGGCGACGTACATCTTGAACTGGCTGAGCAGCTGCGCCTCGGTCAGCTCGCTGGCCTCGTCGGTGCCCACGTGAAAGGTCATCCCGGCGTCGTCCAGCCACCGGCGGACCGCTCGGGCCTCCTCGTCGGGTACCCGCGCCATCTCAGCGACCAGGGCGCTCTGCGACAGCCGCTCCTTGTAGATGCCAAGCGGATTGATCAACTCGTCGTCGAAGATGGCGTTGTACATCCCCATGCACCCCTCGTCGAAGACGCCGATGATCGCCTTCTCGGTCGCGAGCTGGACGGCCAGCGACCGGCCCAGCGCGACCTCCGGGTCGCCGGACAGGGCGGGCAGGTCGCGTACGTGGCTGGTGTCGTGGCGCAGCTCGCCGGTCTCGAGCCAGGTCCGCAGCCCGTCGACCGCCCACTCGTCGGTGAAGTCCCGGCTCCACAACGCGGAGTGCCGGACGCCGGCCTTGGTGAGGCTCGCGGTGAGGTTGAGCAGACCGACCAGGCCGGGGAACTCGCCGCTCCAGTTCGCCACGATGAGGATCGGCCCGCGGTGGCTGCGCAGCCCGGCCAGGACGTGGTGGCTGTACTGCCAGACGGCCTCGACCACGATCAGTGGCGCGTCGGCGGGGATCCGCTTGAAGACCTCGATGCCCGCGCGCTGGCTGTCGATGAAGCCGTGTCCCTTGCCCGCGTCGACGCCGTGCCCGCGCTCGACCTTCCAGCCGAGCGCGTTGACCGCTGCGGTGAGGTCCGCCTCCAATTTCTGCTGGGTGGGCCAGCAGGTGACGTTCGCGCTGAGCCGGAGATCGCCGCTGGCAACCGTGTAGACCGTGCCGGGTGCCGCCGACGGCGGGTTGGCGGGCACGGGCAGCGTGTAACTAGTCATGGGGCGACTCCTCTTGTGCGTTGCTCTTCGCTGGCGTCCGTCCGAGCGGCGGCCAGGAAACGGACCTGACGTGCGGCGAGCGCGTGAGCGACCCGCTTGGAACTCGTGTAAAGCTCGCGATACAGCCCGTACAGCTCGTGGTAGTCGGCGACGAACTCGGCCCGTGGCTCGCAAACCTCCGTGACGGGATTCCACGCCTCGATCGAGACGGTCCACCCCGTCTGCGCGGCCAGGAACGCCGCGCCGTAACTGGCTCCGATGGTCTGCGCGGGGATCACCTGGGCGCGTCCGATGACGTCGGAGACGATCTGCGTCCAGAGCCCACCCCGGGTGCCCCCGCCGACCGCGACGACGCGCCGGATGTCACCGCCGCTCGCCTCGATGGTCTCGATGTTGTGGCGTACGCCGAGGCCGGTCGCCTCCAGCGCGGCTCGGTAGAGGTCACCGCGGTCGTGCGAGACGGTGAGGCCGGCGAGGATGCCCCGGGCCTGCGGATCCAGGATCGGCGTACGTTCGCCGGCGAAGTACGGCAGCATGAGCAGCCCTCGGGCGCCCGGACCCGAGGCCTCGGCGAGGCGGAGCAGGTCGGGATAGTCCGGCGAGCCGAACAGCTCGCGCAGCCACGCCGTGATCGCCCCGGACGTCGCCAGGCCACCGGCGAGATTGCGGGTCCCGGGCAGGGCGCCAACGGTCCCCCACAGCGCCGGGTCGGTGACCCGGGCCGCGACCGTGTGCACCAGGAACATGGTCGTGCCGTACATCAGCATGAGGTCGCCGACGCCCTGAGCGCCGACGCTGATCGCCTCCGACCAGGCGTCGATGGTTCCGGTGATCACGGGGACGCCCGGCGGCAGTCCGGTCATCGCCGCCGCTTCCGCCGTCACCCGGCCTGCCACATCGCCGGGCCAGCGCAGTGGAGGCAGGATCAACCCGGGGGCGATCTCGGCGGCCCACGGGTGGTACCAGTCGTGGCCGTCGGTGTCGTACAGCGGCGTGCACTGGCTCGCCGAGTGGTGGTCCAGCACGTACTCGTCGGTGAGCTTGACGGCGAGCCATGAGCTGGGCATGAACAGCCGACGGGCGCGGCGGAAGAGGTCCGGTTCGTGGTCGGCCACCCAGGCCACCTTCGCGCCCGCCGCCTGACTGGACAGCGCAGAGCCGCACCGACGCAGGATCTCGTCCGCGCCGAACCGCTCGTTGAGCCGGTCGATCTGCTCGGTCGCGCGGGTGTCGACGCCGTACAGGATCGCCGGGCGGAGCGGGACGTTCGCGGCGTCGGTGAGCAGTACGCACGGGCCCATGCCGCTCACCCCGACCGCGACGACCTCGGCGTCGCCGGGTGCCAGCAGGTCGCCGCTGAGCGAGACGAACTCCTGCCACCAGACGTCGGCGTCCATCTCGACCCACCCGGGCCGTGGCCGGCTCACCTCGTGCGTCCGGATGGACGACCGCAGGACCCGGCCATCGATGTCGACGAGCACGCCCTTGCTGCTCGATGTGCCGATGTCCACGCCGAGGACAGCCGCGACCTTCATGGCGCCACTGTTCCAGCAATCGATTTCCGAATCAAGGCCGAGCCGCTCACGTATCTCTCCGGCCACCGGCGCCAGGCCGAACCTTCGTCGACCCACACCCGGTCCACGGAACGGGCTTCGAGCAGGCTCAGCGAGAAATCGTTAACCGATCAGCAGGCCGTGCCGGTGCGGTTCACACCCGAGCTTCGGCGGGTTGCGGAGGTGCGTCGAGCGGCAGGTCACGCAGCCGGCGGATCGGGGTCGACAGGTAGATGATCGGGGACAGCACGGTGAGCCCACCGAAGATCAGCAGAGTGGTGCGGGCACCGATCGGCCCGGCCAGGGCGCCGGCGAGCAGGCTGCCGAGCGGGATGGCGCCCCAGGAGACGAACTTGACCGTGGCGATCACCCGCGACAGGAGCTCCGGCGGACTGGCGAGCATCCGGTAGGTGCGGGTGGTCACGCTGAGCACCACCGAGGAACCGGCGAAGATGAGGTTGCCGGCGGCGAAGGCGAGGTAGGCGGCGGTGCCTGTGCCCAGCGGGATGATGAGTGCGCCGGCCACGCCGACGAAGGCCGCGACGATCAGGCCGCGTGCGGTGCCGACCCGATCGGTGAACCGGGTGGTGAGCGCGGCGCCGATTAGCGTGCCGAGGCCGTCGGCGGCGAGCAGCAGCCCGACCATGAGCGGCGACGCGTGCAGCTCGCGCACCAGGTAGTACGGGAAGAGGGCCAGCATCGCGCCGCAGACGAAGTTCGTCGCGGTGGCGTCCCACATGGCCGGCCCGATGATCGGGTGTCGGAGTACGAAGTGCCAGCCCTCGCGGATCATCGTGACCATCGGTGGCCGCTCGGCCGGTCGCTGCACCCGCCGGGCCGGGAGGGTGCGCAGCAGCACGGCGGAGACCAGATAGCTGACGGCGTCCACGAACAGCGTCGGCACCGCACCCAGCAGTTGCACCGCGAGTCCGCCCAGGGACGGCCCGCCCAGCTGGGTGGCGGCGTGCGTACCGGAGTTGAGGCTGTTGCGCGCCTGCAGCTGCGCGGCGGGCACGATCTCCGGCAGGAAGGTCTGGTTCGCCACGTCGAACAGCACGTTGGCGAAGCTCACGACCAGGGCGACCGCGATCAGCTGGGCGACCGTCAGTGCCTCGAACCACCAGGCCAGGGGGACGGACGCGATCGCGAGGGCCCGGATCAGATCCAGGGAGACCTGCATGCCGCGCAGTGGCACGCGCTGAACGATCACCCCCGCCGGCAGGCTGATCAACAGGTACGCGAGATAGCCGGCCGCCGTGATCAGACCCATTTCGAGCGCCGACGCGTCCAGCACGGTCAGTGCGGTCAGCGGCAGGGCCACCGCGCCGACTGCCGAGCCGAGGTGACTGGTGGTGCCGGCGACCCACCAACGCCAGAAGACAGTAAGTCTCATAATGGAACTGACTATAGTGGTGGGTGGGGAAGGAGTCGACCTCACCGATGCGGACTCGACTCGTCACGGCCGGTGTCGTGCACGAGGCCGCCGGGCAGCACGACGTCAGCCGCGCAGTCGCACGTGATAAACCGGGTGACGTCGGTGGTCATCCCGCGATAATGACCAAGGTGAATAAGGTCGAGGTCGTCGTCGCCCTATCACGAGCGCGCGACCCTGCGCGTCGGCGACGTGTTCCTGAAGATCGACGCTGACCAGATGCGCACCGATGTCGAGGTCGAGGCGATGGTTATGGCGCCGATCCCGACTCCGGAGGTCCTGTGGCGGAAGCCGCCCGTGCTCGCGCTCGCCGCCCTCCCAGGCACGGCACTCGGCCGCCTCGGCGAGCCGTCGATCGCGTCGACGGCGGCCTGGGCCGCGGCGGGTGCCGCCGCACGGATGCTGCACGACGCGCCGCTGCCGCCATGGCCCGGCCGGAGCCTCGACGAGATCGCATCGCACCTCGACGGCGAATGCGAGTGGCTCGTTAGGAACGACGTCCTTCCCACCGACGTGGTCACGCGCAACCGACGGTTGCCGAGGCGGCGCTCCGGCCGTGGACACCGGTGTTCACGCACGGCTACCTGCAGGTGGCCCATGTGTTCGTCGATGTTGACGAGATCACCGGCGTGGTCGACTGGTCCGAGGCGGGCCAGGGGCGATGCCCTGTACGACCTCGCCAGCTTGACGCTTGGACACGAGGACCACCTTGGCGACGTCGTCGCTGGCTACGGCACCGACGTCGACCTCGACGTGATCCGCGCGTGGTGGTCGTTGCGAAGCCTGCTGGCGGTCCGTTGGCTGGTCGAGCACGGCTTCGACCCGTGGCCCGAGGTCGCGGTACTGAGATCCCGGCTGTGAGGCTGCACGACCTCAGCTGAGGACCAGCGACCGTCAGCCGCTCACCCCCCGGACCGCCTCGATGATGGTCTCGGCGACCTCGCTCGGCCGGGACACCGCCATCGCGTGCGAGCCCCCAGCGACCTCACGCTGGCCCTGCGGGGCGGCCCGTTCGGCCATGAACCGATGCGCGGCGACCGGGATGTTCATGTCGGCGTCCCCGAACACGAACCAGCTGGGCAGCGATCGCCAGGCGGGATCGCCGGAGAGCGTGTCACTCAAGGCCTGTTCGGTGATCGGCCGCTGGGTCCGGGCCATCAGCGCGGCAAGGTCGGTCGGCACGTCCGCGGCGAACTGCGCATGGTAGGCGTCCTGGCCGATCGCCACCTCGTTGCCACCGGTCGGCACCGGGTACTGCACCAGCGTGTCGGCGAGCGTGCTGCCGGGGAACTTCCCGGACAGCGACAGCGCCGACTCGCCGGTGTCCGGGCACAAGGCATTGACGTACACGAGGGCCCGCACCGACGTTTCGTCAGCCGCGGCCTGCGTGATCACCATGCCACCGTACGAATGGCCGACGAGGACGACCGGGCCGCCGATCCCCCGCATCACGTCCCGCACGTACGCGGCGTCGCCTGCGACGCCCCGCAGCGGATTGGCGGCGGCCACCACGTCGTACGCGGCGCCCAGCCGCTCGATCACACCGTTCCAGCTCGCCGACTCGGCGAACGCGCCGTGCACGAGGACGACGGTGGTCTGCGGATCGGGCATGACACGCACTCCCTCACTCCGTGACGCTGTTCACCCGCCGGCCGCGCCGGTACGCCCGAATACCCGTTACGCGAGGGTGAAACATTCCGCCCCTATCGCTGCTCGTCCGAGGGCTGCTCCTTCGTCAGGTGAAGCAGCCACCCCTCGCCCGTACGGATTAGCGCGTACCGTCGGCGGCCGGCGCGGCCGTGCAACGTGAACAGCAGTCGACGCTCGGTGCGGTCGTGCTCTTCCCACGTACCGATGTCGGCGATCGACTTGTCAGCGTCCTCGTAGGTGAGGTGGTCGAGGTGGTGGTCGGCCACCGCGATCGCGAGCCGGTTGTCGCTGGGATTGTCCGGCAGGCCGCGGGGAACCGCCCAGGAACGCAGCACACCGCCCTCTTCGAGCCGCAGGTCGAAGTGCGGTCGTGGCTTGCGGTGGTGGTGCAGCACGAAGGCGAGTGACACTCCTCCGATTGTCGGCGCCCGCCCACCCTCTCGCTACCGCGGCGGACGACGGACACGATCAGGGGACCCGTTCCGCCCGCCGCCGCACCGATTGGCCGGTTCGGCACCGAGCAGGGCGAGCGCGGTCGCGCCCACGACGGCGCCGCGGCGGGACGAGGGCTCGGTTCACCGTCAGCGGCCGTATGTCTCCAGCAGCCGCAGCCAAACCTCGCTGACGGTCGGATACGCGGGGACCGCGTGCCACAGTCGGTCCAGCGGGACCTCGCCGACGATGGCGATCGTCGCGGCGTGGATCAGTTCCGCGACGTCCGGGCCGACGAGGGTGAAGCCGACGATCACCTTCCGGTCCTCGTCGACGACCATGCGGGCGTGGCCCTTGTAGCCGTCGGCCTGGAGGGAAGATCCGGCAACGGCGCCCAGGTCGTAGTCCACAACCCGGATCCGCAGTCCGGCCGTCGCGGCCGCGGCCGCGGTCAGCCCCACCGACGCGATCTCCGGGTCGGTGAAGACCACCTGCGGCACCGCACGCACGTCGGCCGTGGCCGCGTGCCGGCCCCACCGGCCGTCCTCGACCTTCTCACTCTTCGCCCGGGCCACGATCACGTCGCCCACCGCGCGCGCCTGATACTTGCCCTGATGGGTCAGCAGCACCCGCCGGTTCACGTCACCGGCGGCGTACAGCCACTCCCCACCGCCGGCGACGCGCAGGGTGTCGTCGACCGGCAGCCAGCCACCCGGCGCCAGTCCGACGCTGTCGAGGCCGATGTCCTGGGTGTTCGGCGTACGGCCGATCGCCACCAGTACCTCGTCGGCCTCGACCCGCTCGCCGTCGGCGGTCTCGATGTGGACGGTTCCGCTATTGTCGCGGTTGACGGAAACGGCCTCCGCGCCGAGACGTATCGACACACCGGTTGCCTGCAACGACTTCGTCACCAGCTCACCGGCGAACGGCTCCACCAGCGGCAGCACACCGTCACGGGCCAGCAGCGTCACCGCGGATCCCAGCGCGGAGTACGCGGTTGCCATCTCGGTCGCCACCACGCCGCCACCGATGATGGCGAGGCGGCGGGGAACCGACCCGGCCGAGGCGGAATCGCGGCTGGTCCACGGCGCCGCCGCTCGCAGACCCGGGATATCCGGCAGCAACGCACTGCTCCCCGTCGCGACGACCACCGCATGCCGCGCGGTCAACCTCGTCGTGACACCGTCGTCACCGGTCACCTCGACGACCCGGGCGCCGCTGATCCGCCCCTGGCCGCGGTACAACGCGATCCCGGCCGACTCCAGCCACGACACCTGCCCGTCGTCCTTCCAGTGCGACACGAAGGAGTCCCGGCGATTCAGCACCGCCGCCACGTCGAGGTCACCAGTCACCGCCTCGCGGGCACCCGGCACCTGCCGCGCCGCCCGCAACGCGGACGCGCTACGCAGCAACGCCTTGGTCGGCATGCACGCCCAGTACGAGCACTCCCCGCCGACCAACTCCCGCTCGACGATCGCGGCGGTCAGACCGCCCTGCACCACCCGGTCGGCGACGTTCTCCCCGACCGGGCCGGCGCCAATCACGACGACGTCGTACTCCGTGGTGGTCATGTCAGTTGGCCTTCGCGCTGCGGCCGAGGCGGAAGGCGGCGATGAGGAAGAAGATGGCGCCGGGGATGGCGTAACCAGCCGCGTTGGTCAGCGACGGGTTGTCCACGGAAGCACCGGCGATGAAGGACCCACCGGCCAGCACCGAGATGCCTCCGCTGATGATCATCGGCCACTGCCCGCCCATCTTGCGACGAGTGACACCCACGATCAGCTGAACCAGCCCGGCCACGACCGCCCAGGCACCCCACACCCGCAGCACCGCCGGAATGCCGGACGCGCTGGCGACGCCCACGCCAACGGCGGCGACCAGGCTGACCGCGATGTTCACGTACAGCAGGGCCGGCGAGCTGGTGGCCCGCGACGAGCGAAGGTCGTAGATGGCGGCGCCCACGTCGAACAGCGGGTAGAGCACGAAAAGCACCACCGTGAGCGGACTGATCTCCTTGGCGGTCGCGATCGTCACGAGTGCCCACACGATGGCGAACGCGAAGCGGGTGAAGTACAGCCGCCGCAGTGCGGAGGCGGTCTGGGAGATAGCGGGCGAAGCAGCGATGGTGGTCACGGCGACCCTTCCAGTGGAGGCGTGGGGATATCGGGCGTTCTGTCACGTTCAGCATTGGCGACTCACACCGCGCGTCGTCAAGACCGAACGTTCTGTCTAGCCCAGCATCTCAGCCTCGCCGCGCGATGTCAAGACCGAACGTTCTCCCCCAGGCTGCGGAAGGCCTCAGGCCTGCCGGTTCGAGTCCACGGCCTGAACCTCGGGGGCGGCTGAGCGAGCGAGTCGGCGACGGTGTCAGGCTCGGCGAGGTCGTCGACGCAGCCGCCCAGCCAGCGGCGCGCGGAGTGCACCGCGGAGGCCGTTCACGCATGTCAGACCGAACGTTCTATCGCTAAGGTGGTGGTATGACCCGCATCGGACCCGACACCAGGCCCTCTGAGGCGCGACTCCGGCTCCTCACCACGGCAACCCGGATCTTCTACGCCGAGGGCATCCACTCCGTCGGCGTTGACCGGATCATCGCCGAGGCAAAGGTGACCCGGGCCACCTTTTACCGGCACTTCCCCAGCAAGGAAGACCTTATTCTCGCCTACCTGCGGGAAGTCCATCAGATGGATCGCGCCGCGGTCGACGCGGCCATCGCCGCCAACCCGTCGCCGGTCGACCCCCTCCTGGCCATCGCCAACTCCATCACTCAGGGCATCCAGTCCCCCGGGTTCCGGGGATGCGCCTTCCTGAACGCCGCAGCGGAGTATCCCGACACCGACCATCCCGTGCGCCAGGAGATCATCGCCCACCGCCAATGGTTCCTGGACACGCTCACCACACTGATGGCGCAGGTCCACGAGGAAACGGCGGACCCTGCCGCGCGCCACTTCGTCATGCTCCGCGACGGCGCCATGGCAGCCGGCTGCCTGTTCGACCCCGCGTTGGTGTCCGAGACCTTCCTCCGCGGAGTCGAAGGACTCCTCCGGATCAATGCCGAGCGCCACGGATCCCCCCGCTAGCACCACGACAGCGTGCGCGGACGTCGCGGCGGCAGGTTCCAGGGCTGCTCCGCATCCTCGACGACACCATGCCGATCAGCGTCCACGACGGACGCCTCGACCTGCTGGCCTACAACGCCGCCGCCGCTGACTTGCTCGGACAACTCTCGGCCTCCGGGCGGTATCGGCGCAACATCGTCTATCAGTGCGTGGCGGTCGGCCGTCAAGCGCCTGCACCACCCGACCCGCGGGTGGCTGACCTTCGACACCGAGGTTCTCCACGATCCCGAACGAGATCACGGGATCATGCTCTACACACCACGCGACACGTTGGCCACCACGATTGGGCGGTGATGAGCGAGCGGCAGGTCTCAGGCCGGCCGCAGGCAGAAGGGATGTCCGGTACCCGCGGGTGTGTCGCTGGCGGGGATCGCCGGGCGTAGGGAGCGCCACCGCGGGTACGAGCCGGGCGTGGCTGTGATCAGTGACTACGCACTTCTCGGCGACTGTCAGGGCGCGGCATTGGTCTCCTCGGACGGGTCCGTGGACTGGTGGTGCCCGCCCCGGTTCGACGCGCCGAGCATCTTCGCGCGTCTGCTCGGCTCTGCCGGCGGCTTCTGGTCGATCCGACCGCTCGGGCCGTACACAACCTCCCGTCACTACCTTGATGGGACGATGGTGCTCCGCACGGAGTTCCACACTCAGAGCGGCGTGCTGCGGTTGACCGACGCCCTCAGCCTCGGTGCCGGGGAACGCGGTCACCGGATCGGCTACACGTCCCCGCACGTCCTGTTACGGCAGGTCGAGGTCGTCGCCGGCGCAGTGGAGGTGGCGATCGAGGTCGCGGCCCGACCCGAGTACGGACTGGTCAGTCCCACGGTTGCCGAAACTCCGGTGGGGATAGAGATATCCGGAGGTGGCGACCGCTTGGTCCTGGCCACTGATCGTGATCTTGCCGTCGATGGTTCGCTGGTGACCGGGCGATTCACTCTCGCAGCGGGCGACAGCGCCGTGTTCGCGCTGCACCACCGCCGGGCCGCCGACCCGCTGACCGTGCCGATCGACGGGCGCGCCGCGCTGCGGGACACCGTCGCCGCCTGGCAGTCCTGGGACCACCTCCACCAGGACTACCAGGGAGCCTATCGGGAGCAGGTCCGGCGCAGCGCCCTGGTCCTTCAGGCGTTGACCTACCAGCCGACCGGTGCGGTGATCGCGGCAGCCACCACCTCGCTGCCGGAAGAGGTCGGCGGCGCGGCGAACTGGGACTACCGGTTCGGCTGGCTCCGCGACGGCAGCTTCACCCTCAAGGCGCTGTGGGTCGCGGCCTGTCCCGACGAGGCACACCGCTTCTTCGACTGGATGGCCGCCTCCATGGGGTCGGTGGACGCGGAGGACCACGTGCCGATCATGTTCGGCGCGGGTGGCGAGCGGGACCTGACCGAACACACCCTGGAGCACCTGGAGGGTTACCAGGGCAGCCGACCGGTGCGGATCGGCAACGACGCCTGGCAGCAGAAGCAACTCGACGTCCTCGGCGAGATCCTGGAGTGCGCCTGGGTCCTGCGGAACGAACTCGCGGATCTGTCGCCCGCCGCCTCGGGCCTGCTGCGATCACTGGCCGACCGGGCCGCCGACAGTTGGCGGGAGCGCGACGCCGGCATCTGGGAAGGGCGCGAGGGCGAGCGGCACTACCTGACGTCGAAGGTGATGTGCTGGGTAGCCCTGGACCGGGCCATCAAGCTGGCGCAGGCCATGGACGCGGAGGCGCACGTCCCGCGGTGGTCGCAGGCCATGAAGCAGCTCCGCGCGGCGATCCTCACCGAAGGCTGGAGCGCCGAGGCCCGGACGTTCACCGGCGCGTTCGGGTCCGACCACCTCGACGTCGGGGTGCTCGTCATGTCGACCGTCGGGTTTCTCCCCGGCGACGACGACCGGGTCCTCGCCACCATGGACGCCATCAGGCGGGAACTGGGAGTGGGGCGGGACGGCCTCTTGCAGCGCTGGACGGGGTCGGGGTTGGAGGGCGCCTTCATCATCTGCTCGTACGTGCTTGTGGAGGCTCTGGCCCTGGCCGGGCAGGTCGACGAAGCCAAACGAATCTTCGAGAGCGTCACCGCCCGGGCAAACGATCTTGGTCTGCTGTCGGAGGAGATCGACCACCGCGACGGCAACCTGATCGGGAACTTTCCCCAGGCGCTGTCCCACATCGGTCTCATCAACGCCGCCTGGGTCATCGATCAAGTCCAATCCGGCAGCAAACCGTAAGGCGGACGGCCGCGCCACCTCCCGTTCGCTTAGGGCCGCGGCACGCGGGTAAGCGCGCCGATGTGACAGCCACGGAGGGAGCGTGCTGATGACCGGACGCCTGACCGGCAGGACTGCCCTGATCACCGGCTCCGACTCGGGGATCGGGCAGGCCACCGCTATCGAATTCGGCCGCGAGGGCGCCGACGTGGTGGTGCACTACCTGCACGACCACGCGGGCGCGAACCACACGAAGGCCGAGATCGAGAGGACCGGCCAACGGGCTGTCGTGGTGCAGGGCGACATCAGCGTCGAGCACCAGGTGGAGGCGATGTTCGACGAGGCCCTCGCGGAATTCAGCAGGCTGGACATCCTGATGAACGACGCGGGCGTGGACGCCTCCGGCATCCCGGTGGCCGACCTGGACACCGCGACCTGGGACCGGGCCATCCGCACCAACCTGTACGGGATGTTCTTCTGCTGCCGGCGGTTCATCCAGCACCGTCGCGACCAGGGCGGACACGGAAAGATCATCAACATCACCTCCGTGCATCAGGAGGTGGCCCGGGCCGGCGGCTCCGACTACGACGCCAGCAAGGGCGGCATGCTGGAGTTGGCCAAGAGCATCGCCCTGGAGGTCGCCCCGATGCACATGAACGTCAACAACATCGGACCCGGCATGGTGCTCACCCCGTTCAACCAGCAGGCGATCGACGACCCGAAGTTCCTGGAAGAGCAGGTGCAGTCCATCACGTGGAAGCGGGCCGCGCAGCCGGAGGAGATCGCCAAGCTCGCCGTCTTCCTGGCCAGCGACGACGCCGACTACGTCACCGGCTCGACGTACTTCATGGATGGTGGGCTGATGCAGAACCAGGGACAGGGCGCGTAGGCCCCTCGAAGGAACACCACAAGAACGGCCTGGCCAAGAAACGGTCAGCCGGTCCTGGTGGCGAAGGGGCTACCGTCGCCGAACGCGAGCCGCGCGAAGTTTTCAGCGATGCGGCGATGCCCAGCAGGGTCGGGGTGGACCTCGTCGGGTAGCGGGATTTCGGCATAGTCCGCCTCGCCGTACAGGTCGCGTCCGTCGAGGTAGTGCAGGCTCGGGTCGTCGGCCGCGCGCTGTTCGACGATCCGGGCGAGTTCGGCACGGATGACGTTGAGCGTCAGCCGGCCGGCGGTGCGCTCGGCTGGATCGCCCATAGCCTTGAACCGCAGGGTCCCGCCCCCCGCGCGGTCGTCTCCACGTCGACGAAGCCGCGCAGGAGGTCCGCGGTCACCGGGGTGATCCAGGCATGTTCAGTGGTCATTACCTCAAGCCTCTCGACCGAAATCTCGGCTTCATCGCCGCGCCGCGCGGCGAACATCTCGCGGCGGTGCGGCCGTTGTCGGGTCAGGGGGTGCTGCGGTTGCGTAACAGCGCGTCGAGCGAATCCACGACCCATTCCCAGGATTCCTGAGCACCGGGGGCGCTGTGTTCGAAACCACCGGCCAGCTCCAGGCTGACGTACCCGTGGAAGACGCTGCCCAGCATCCGGACCGCATGCGTCGCATCCGGCTCCTCCAATTCGTAGCCCCGCAGGATCGCCCGGGCCATCTGCGCGTGCCGGACGCCGGCGCTGGCGGCCGCCGTTTCCGGACCGAGCCGGAGCCGGGCCGCGGCCTAGCGGCCCGGGTGCTCCCTGGCGTAGTCGCGGTAGGCGTCAGCGAACGCGGCTAACGCGTCCCTGCCGGCACGACCGGCGACGGCGTCGGCGACGCGGTCGGCGAGTTCCTCAAGCGCGAACAGCGCGATGCGGATCTTGAGATCATGTGAGTTCTTCAGGTGCGCGTACAAGCTCGGGACCTTGACGTCGAACCACCGGGCGAGCGCCGAAAGGAGGCGACCGGACGGGCAACCATCGAGGCCTGACGATGCTACTTTCGATAGTCATCGATTCCGCTTCGCACGCCGTGTCTTTCGACGGCCAGCATCGACAACCTACCGACGGGGAGATCATGACGAGCCGCAACCAAACACGCCGTACGATCTGGTCACGCGTCATTCCCGCAGCCTTCGCGCTGGGCTCGCTGGTCGCGTCCACGATGACCGGGCCGGTGCCCCGCGCCGCGGCCGCGATCTCCAGCACCGGCCCCGCCAATCCGGTTGTCACATGGGACATCAATGCTCAGACGGCGATCTGGGACGTCGCGGCTCAGCAACCGAACGAGCAGGTGCGGAGCTTCGCGATGGTGAGCGGAGCCGTCTACGACGCGCTGAACGCGATCGCCGGCACCCCGTACCAGCCGCACCTTGCCGCACCGCCGTCGAACGGGACCGAGTCGGTGGACGCTGCCGTCGCCGCCGCCGCCCACGACGTACTCGCCGCTCTCTTCCCCGATCAGCAGGAGCGGCTTCGGGCACAGTACGACACGGCTCTCGCCGTGATTCCCGACGGACGGTCGAAGCAGCGCGGCATCACGATCGGGGCACGAGCCGCGGACACGATGGTCACCGCACGGCAGGACGACGGCGCGTTCGGGGACCAGCAGTGGAGGAACGGGACAGGGCCCGGCCAGTGGCGACCCACGCCGCCACTGTTCTTTTCCCAGGGCGCATGGACCGGACACATGCGGCCGTTCCTCATCCCCCGTACGTCGATGTTCCGCACACCCGAGCCGCCACGACTGACCAGCAGCGCGTACACCCGCGACCTCAACGAGGTGAAGGAAGTCGGCTCGGGGACGAGCACGGTGCGCACCCGGGACCAGACGGAGGCCGCGATCTGGTGGCACGACCGGCGTTCAGGCTCCTGGGAGATCAAGCGCCAGCTCGCCACCACCCAGCAGCTGGACCCCCTGCAGACCGCGCGTTTCTTCGCGATGACCGACCTCATCGTGGCCGACTCAGGAGTGGCGTGCTTCAGCCAGAAGGACTTTTGGAGCTACTGGCGTCCGGTCACGGCGATCCAACTGGCCGACACGGACGGCAACCCGAGGACGACCGCCGATCCAGGCTGGCAGCCGTTGCTCGTCACGCCTCCCTTCCCCGAGTACCCCTCCGGCCACGCCTGCGGCACCGGTGCGCGGATGTCGCTGTACCGGCACTTCTTCGGCCGAGACGACATCACGTTCAGCGGATCCAGCGTCGACTCCGGCACCACCAGGGAATTCAACAGCTTCTCGCAAGCGCTCAACGAACTCATCGGCGCGCGCGTCTGGGGCGGCGTCCACTTCCGCACCGCTGACGTCGAGGGGGCGAAACTCGGTGAGAAGGTCTACCGCTACGCGGTCCGGCACTACTTCCGCCCCCTGAGGTAGCCCGTCGCCGCCACGAATCCGCACATGTCGCCGGTACCGGCGCCCAGACTCGCGCCGGACGCCGGTACCGGTCAGGCCCGGCGGAGGTGGCGGGACAGGAACGCGTCGCCGGTCAGCAGCGCTCGCCGGTCTCCTTCTGCGCCACGTCGGAGATTCCGCCGAGGGCCCGGGTGCACTCCGCCAGCGTGTTGGCACCCGAGGACCAGACGTCCGGGCCACTCGAGCACTGCAGGTCGCGCAGCGTGCGCCCGGTCACGATCGAGGTGCAGACCTGGTACGAGCCGTGGGTCGCCCGGTACTGCTGCCACACGTACGTGTATGCGTAGTTCTTGCCGCAGCCCTTGTACTGCTTGACCGATGCGGCGGTCTGCCCGCCGACGGTGACGTACGCCGTCGCGCCGATCTGCACCGAGCCCGCGCAGTGCGGGTTGGTCTCGGCGTAGGCGGGTCCGGAGACCGCCAGCGCCGCGGGCACAGCCAGCCCGGCGGCCGCGAGGATGCGCACGCCACGTCGGGAAAGGCTCTTCATCGGTGACCTCCTTCAATGCACCGGGACCGTCGCGCCCGGTGTCGTCATCGATCACGGTGAACGCCGTGGAGGTCCGTTCGGTACCCTCTTACACGCTCTGACAACGCCTGACGACGACGTCTGACATTGGGGATAGATGGAAACCCAGCCTGCTGCCGCCGAGTCGAGTCAAGACGGCGTGGCCACCCAGACATTTGCCGAACAGTTGCGGACGCTGCGTGCCGCCGCAGGCAACCCGTCATTCCGGAAGATGGCTGGGCGGTCGGGCCGGATCTCGCACACGACGCTGCACGAGGCTGCCGCCGGGACCAGGTTTCCCTCGTGGGAGACCACGCGCGAGTTCGTCCGGGCGTGCGAGGCGGACGAGGCTCAGTGGCGGCGCGGATGGGAGGACGCTCAGCGCCGGGGGGCGAACCACGATGCCCCGGAAGGCGACCTGGCGCCGGTCAGCACCGACTCCTCGGCCGGGGTCGACACGCCCGGCACCATGGACACTGTGCCAACCGGCGCCGTGGGCGCCGAGACGTTCGACGCCGTGGCCACACCGGCGGCCGGTAGGCCCCTGGTGTCCCGCGTCGCCGCATCTTCGGACCTCGTGCCGCAGGGCCAACGCGCGCTGCGGGCGGCCGAGCACCCACAGGCAGTTGCGCAGGACGAGGTCACGGGCGCGCGACGGCATCGGATGCCGTGGCTCGCCACCGCCGCAGTGGTGGCGGTGGCGGCGATGGTCGCCGTTCTGGCCGCCACCGTCCGCGACCGGTCGTCCCTGGACGACGCCGACGCCGTCGCGGTGGCGCCGACATCGGCAGGATTCTCGGACGCGATGATTCCCGGGGACTCGACCCAGTTCGTCGCCGACGTCACCATCCCCGACGGTACGCAGGTGAAGGTGAACGCCCACTTCGTGAAGGTGTGGGCGCTCAAGAACACGGGATCGGTCGACTGGCACAACCGCTTCCTGGCGCGGACGAACCCCACCGGTGACGATGACGGTTGCCGGGTGCCGGATCGCGTGGCGGTCGGCGACACGCCGCCCGGCGGGCAGGTGATGATCAGTGTTGCGGTCACCGCGCCGAACCGCCCCGGGAAATGCTGGGTCAGCTGGAAGATGGTCGACGAGCACGGGAAGGCCTACTTTCCCAGTCGCCGGCCGGTGTACTTCATGGTGACCGTCATCTGAGCAGGCCTGGCGGCAACGGGTCCCGGGTCGCCCCACCGGTGTCAGGCGCGAGCGCTCCATGTCAGACCTGGGCGCCACCCGATCTGACAACACCGCATCCATCGAGGTCGGTGACGACCCAATAGATCTGACAGGACGGCGGGGTACCGAACAACAGGCCGCTTCTCGCAGGGTGATGTCCGTTCCGAACGCGACTCACCACCTACGAGGAGGATCGACCATGCGCCGTCCCTGGTTAGCCGTCGGGCTCGCCGCGCTGTGTGCGGCCGTCGGCGTCCCGGCCCATGCGTGGGCGGCGACACCCGGTGCCACAGCGCAGCGAACGGTGTCCACGGCCGCGCTGCCGGTCGTGGACATGGAGGCCACCGTCCTGGCCGCCCAGATCGACCCCCGCCGTGCCGACCACACACTGACCCCGGGCGCGAAGAGTTCCGTGCTTGCCGTCGAGCAGGCGCTCCAGGCTCAGAACCTGCTCAACGGGCAGTGGGTCGACGGCTACTTCGGCACCGAGACCATCTCGGCGTACGCGGCGTACCAGCGCTCGCTCGGCTACACCGGCCTGGCCGCGAACGGGCTGCCCGGCACGACGTCGCTGACGAAGCTCGGGCGGACCCGGTACACCGTCGGCAACACGATCGGCCCGGGCGCGAAGGTCCAGCGGGACGGGTACGTCGTCGACGCCCGTACGCAGGCGATGTTGGCCGAGGCGCAGCGTCTGCTCGGTCACACCCTGGTGCTCGAGCAGGGCTCGTACAACCCCGGGGGCGACCCGACCTCGGCCGGTACGCACGACGGCGGGGGTGTGGTGGACATCGCGGTCACCGGCATGACCGCGGCCAGGCGTACCGCCGTCGTCCGGGCTCTACGCCAGGTCGGCTTCGCCGCCTGGGTCCGGAACCCGAGTCAGGGTGACTGGCCGTGGCACATCCACGCCGCGGCGATCAGCGACACGGACCTGTCCAGCCAGGCGCAGCACCAGACCGGCGACTACTACCTCGGCATGAACGGCCTGGCCAACCAGGGCCCGGACGACGGTCCCCGGATTCCGATCAAAACCTGGGAGCAGTACCAGCGCGGGCAGTGACCCGCACCCGAACCGATCCATCAACCATCACTCACTGTTCACGAGAGGGCACCATGAACATCCGCAAGAGCCTCGCCGTCGCGGGCGCCGCGCTCGCCATGACCACGTCCATCCTGGCCGTCGCCTCGCCGGCGCAGGCGGCGTCGCGGGACGGGGTCTGCGACAGCGGCGAGTTCTGCTACTACTACAACAGCGGCTACGCCGGCTCGATCTCGGACTTCACCGGGTCGATCGACGACTACGGCACGACCCAGCCGTCCTGCTACGAGTTCAAGGGCGCGGGCAATGGCCAGGGCCTGTGCGTGAAGAACAACGCCGCGTCGGTGTGGAACCGCACCAGCAAGACCGTGGTGGTCTATTTCAACAGCAACTACGGCGGAGCGAGCCAGTCGTTCGCGGCCGGGGCGAAGGCCAACCTCAACGCGACGCTGAAGAACAACAACGCCTCGCACAACATCGGCGGCACCAGCGGCACCAACCCGGCCGACCCGCGCGCGGCCGAGGCCGTCGCGTTCGCCAAGGCCCGCCTCGGGCACACCGACTGGAACAACGAGTGCGAGCTGTTCGTCGAGCGGGCCTTCGGCACCAGCGGCCGGTTCGCCACGGCCCGTACGCACTACCAGTGGCAGAAGGACAACGGGCGCATTCACACCGGCTCGGTGCCGCCGGCCGGAACCGCGGTGTTCTTCACGTCCACCACGTCGGCGGGGCACGTCATGCTCTCCATCGGCGGTAACAGCGCCATCAGCACCGGACCGACCGTCTACCAGACCAGCACGTTCCGGGATCGGTCCGACTACCTGGGCTGGGCCTACGTTCCGAGCAGCTGGTGACCCGGTATGCACTCCACTTCTGATCGGCGGCCGCGGATGACCATCCTGAGAAAAGTTCCGGGCCTTCTGGCCGTCGTGGTGGCGGCGCTCGTCGGCGTCGCGGTGGCGCCCGGTGCGGCGTCCGCCGCCGATCGCGACGGGGGCTGCGACAGCGGCGAGTTCTGCTACTACTACAACAGCAACCAGGCCGGCTCGGTCTCCGACTTCACCGACTCCCTGGACGACTACGGCACGACCCAACCAACCTGCTACGACTTCAAGGGAGCGGGCGCCGGCAAGGGCCTGTGCGTGAAGAACAACGTCGCGTCGGTGTGGAACCGCACCGGCAAGACCGTGCGGGTCTACTTCAACAGCAACTTCGCCGGTGCGAGCCAGGACTTCGCGGCCGGGGCGAAGGGCAACCTCAACGCCACGCTGAAGAACAACAACGCCTCGCACGAACTTGTGAGCGGGCCGACGGGCTGTAGCACCGACGGCACCAACAGCAAGCTGCCGACCACCATTCTGGTCTACCGGGTCAGTCTCGGGCGAGTCGACCGGGTCGACTTCAAGACGTACGTCAAGAACGTCCTTCCGAACGAGTGGGTGACCAGCTGGCCGGCCGCCTCGCTGGAGGCCGGTGCCATGGCCGTCAAGAGTTACGGCTGGTACTGGGCGCTGCACTCGACCCGGAAGACCTCCGGCGGACAGTGCTACGACGTCCGTGACGACACCGGCGACCAGGTCTACCGGCCGTCGTCGGCGCAGGCGTCGACGTCCGCCGCGGTGGACCGCACCTGGTCAATCCGGCTGACCCGCAGCGGCAACATTCTGCGGGCGCACTACTGCGCCACCACGACCGCGTGCGGTGGCTGGGTGGACGGGGACTGGCTGTCGCAGTACGGCTCGCGTGATCTCGCGAACGCGGGCAACAACTACCAGGCGATTCTGCGCTACTACTACAGAGACGTGACGGTTTCCTGACGTCACGCACCAACCGCGCCGCCCGCCGCAGATCCGCGGTGGGCGGCGCGCTCGTGGCTACGGCGCGACCCGTCAGCCCCGTGCGTCGAGCTGCGCCAGGATCGCCGGGTCGGTGATCCTCTCGTCCTCATTGAGCAGGAGGACCTTACTGAGGATGACGCTGGTCATCCGGTCCTCGTCGGCGAATGGCAGAAACAGGCTCCGATGGGCGGTGCCGCCGAACGAGGCGGGAACCACGCACAGGTAGCCGCCGGGCTCGACGTGGATACTGCCGCTGTTCAGGTGCACGCGATAGGTGGCCCGGGAGCCACGGACCACGGCCGACGTGCCGTCGACGGCCACTCGATCCAGCCCGAGATCGTCGATCAGGCTGGCCAGCAACTGGACCCGGCTCGCCGCCTGTGGCGGCGAGGCGTACCCCGCCGGGTCGATCCCGGCCACCGACACGACGAGGTCCAGATCCCGCATGACTTCGGAGAACGCCACCGGCGGCACGTCGGCCAGGGGAACTACCGAGCCGGCGGTCAGGAAACGCAACTCGCCGACGACCGCCTCTCCCCCGCCGAAGTAGCCACGCAGGTCGCAGACCAGCGCGGCGGTGATGTCGGTGGTAATCAGCTTGGTTGCCTGGTGCTCGTCATATTGGTCATGGGTCGACCAGCCGCGCCCGGACAGCAGCTGGCCCGACACCTTGCCGTCGACCGTGTGTCCGGCAAACCGCCTCGACACGTCGACAGCGTCGCGTTCAGCCGGAGTCAACAGGTACAACTCCCGGAACGCGTGCTTCACGGGTTGCCGGATCCGGTGCCGGACGACCTTCGCCTGCCAGTGGGCGAGCAGGCCCCGCTCGTACAACCGCAACGGATGCACCACCGTGACCGGACCGTCGAGGTCGACCTGGTCGAGCAGGCCGATCGTGCCCGCCTGGTCCTCCCAGATCAGTGCGGGGAGCAGCACCGCGCCGGCCGGCAGGCTGCGCAGGCGGGCGAGCTCGTCGGGGGCGACGGTGCCACCAGTGGCGACGAGCCGCTCGATCAACCCGGTACGCATGCGGCGCGCCTGGGCCCGTAGCCGTTCCTGGTGTTCGCGGACTTCGGTGTACCGCGGGTCGGTGCGTACGGCGGCCGGCACCGACTTCAGCTGCTTGCCTGCCTTGCTGACCGTGATGAGCGGCTCGGCGCCGGACAGCCGCAGCGCGACCGTGTAGTCGCCGACGTGCCAGTCGCCAGGCGCCTCGGCGGCGATGCGCGCCTCGCAGTCCCACTCAAGGCGACTGGCGTCCGGGAAAGCGGCCACCTGGGCGAGGTGGTCGAGGGCGACTGCGACCGCCGCGGCGTGGCTGTGCCTGCGGTTCGGGCCCAGCTTCAGACCCCGCTTTGCCACCTCTCGCAGCGCCAGATAGCGGTCGAGCACCGTCTCATCGTCGGCCAGCGGCAGCAGGCCGAAAGCGGCGATGGCCGCCAGGGCGTTGTGCTTGACTCGCTTGGAGACGGCTGGGCGGTTCCAGCCCAGAGCGGCGGAGACGATCTCGCTCGGGCAGAGCTGCAGCAGCGAGCGCGCACCGTCGACGCCGGCCTGCCGCACGGCGGCGAGGATCGCGCTCCGGTCCTGCCGTACGGCTTCCGTTGTGGAGGTCGCCCGCACCAACCGCAGCAACGGCGCCGCCCCGGGCAGCCCGAGCAGTGGCAGCAGCACCTCGGCGTCTCCCGCCGGCAGTCGCAGGTCGAAGGCGTATCGCTGCTGCTCGGCCGGGCGGTCCCGCAGGTGTTCCACCAGAGCCGTCCGCTCGCCGTCGGTCAGCTCGGCGGCGCCGAGGCGCACGGCCATCCGGCGATCCGTTCGTCGCTCCACGGCCCGAAGCACGAACCGCAGGCCTCGTGGCACCAGCACCTCGGGCAGCGCCGCCCACTCGGGCTCGGACGGCGAGGTCAGGCGCCAGGCCAACTCGTCGAAGTAGTCGCGCACTGCGGGCGCACAGGCAGCGGGCGTCAACCGCGCGGCGCTGTCCGTCGGGGAGCGTCCGACGATGGCGTTTCCCAGGTACATGTCGTCGGTGAACGCCCGCTCGATGATCTCGACATCGAGCGCCCCCACCTCGTGCAGGGCGTCCAGGACCCGCGCCACGGTCTCCCGACGGGCGCGACCCAGCGGAGTGCGGACCAGCAGCCGCAGCAGGTGCACATCGCCAGCGTCGATGGCCCGGGCGGCCAGGGGCTCGAGTGGCGGTTCACGCCAACCCTCATGACCCACAATGGAGGCGAGCAGGGCCGTCCGGCTGGCGGTCGGCCACGGGGCATCCAGGACGTCTGTCGGATCATCGGGCCTCTGCACGGGAAGCGCCGCATCGTAGATGTCATTCAACGCCGCGTAGACGTCACCGACGTTCGAGTCCAGATGCCCACCGGTGCGGTCGATGCTGTTGCCGGCCTCCAACGCACGCCGGATCTCGTCGGCGTAGGCCCGCAGACCTGGCAGGTCACCGGCTTTCGCCAAGGCCGAGGCCTCGTCGACCATCCGCCACAGGGCGTCTCGCTGGTGACGGACCTCGTCGGCAAACATCTCCGGCACATCCACCATGGTCACCCACCGACCAGAGCGGTCAGCCGCAGGAAGACGACGGGCTCGCCGGGACGGAGCACGATCTCCTCGGCGAGCCGGTGGACCTGGCGTCCTCCCACGAACAACACGAACACGTCTCGCTCGAACGCTCGATACGCCCGAGCTACCTCCTCCGCGACGTCCGGCGGATCGAGCCGCGGCGACGGCGTCCGGACCATGCCGGTGGATGCCTGTGCCCGGATCTCCGCTGCGGAAAGATACTGGCGCCTGAGCACGGTGCGGCAACGCGGAACGTCGACGCCCAGCACCCGGATCTGCTCCTCAACCGCCCTGCGGATCAGCTCACCCACCGTCGTACGCTCGCTCGCGAGCTCGACCAGCACGTCCGGCATGCCGTCCCGATCCGCGCCGGACACCACCGCACGCACCTTCACCTGCAACACCGACACGCGTCCATCCTGTCGACCGCAACCCGAGCACCAAAGTATCGATCACTCCCTCGGCGGCGCTAATAGCGACGCTCAGCCAACTCAGCACGGCGGTCCGACATGGAATCCGGCATTTCGGGGTAAACCGGTGCGATAGATGCGTAACGTGCCGGACATGGTTTCTCGTACCTGGCGTAACCTTTTGCTCACATCGCTCGGGATGGGCGTGCTCGCCGCTGCCGGCCAGCTCGGAGTCGCATTCAGCTTCGGCATCGTCCAGCTCGCCAGCGCCTCCGCCGGCGCCACCGTCAACCAGTGGCCCGCCCAGCTCGTCTGGGTGGGCTGGTTCGCGGCACACGCCGCCGTGGCCGGCACCGTCGTCACCGCACGCCTGGCCCGCCGGCACGGGTTGCTGGAGAGCACGGGCAGACTGACGGCCATCGCCGCCGCCGCCGCGCTGGGTGCCACCGTCGTGGCGCCGCTCTGCGTCCGGCCGGCCCAGGCCGCGGAGCGCTTCTCTGTGGACCCGATCTGGGCCGTCGGCATCTGCGCGACCGTCGGCGCGCTGGTCGGCGTGGGTGCCGCGATCGCCGCACTGGCGAAGCCGCCGCTGGGCTGGAGCATGACGGCGGTGGGTGGCGTGGTCTGGCTGCTGGCGTTCGTCTCGGTCGTCCCGTCGCTCGCAACCGCCGGACCGTTGCCCGCCGTACGGCTCGGTGTGCTGGAGTCGGCCGGGCTCAACGCCGACGCGGCGAGCCGGCAGGCGATCCTGATTCTGCCGGCGGTGGCCCTGCTCATCGGCGCGGTGACCGGCGGGCTGGCCCGCCGGCGCGGGCATCCACCGCTGGTCAACCTCGCGACCGGCATGGCCGGCACGGTGCTGGTCGCGTTCGCCTACCTGACCGCCGGTCCCGGCGACGCGGTCGACCGGTACCAGATCACGCCGTACTACGGCGCGCTGCTCGCCGTCGCCGCCGGTGTGCTCGGTTCGGCCGCCGCCGCGTCGTTCCGCTGGCCGCTCCTGCCGCGCACCGCCGAAGCGCGGGTCGTCGAGCCGACCGACGTCCTTCGTCCGCTGTCCGCCGGCCCCGCCGCGCCGCAGGCCATCACGCCGGCCGCCGGTGGTACGACCGACGAGCCGGAGCCCGTCGACCTGGTCGGCACGAGGCCGCTCGCCGGCGCGATCGCGGCGAAGCTCCCGACCTCGGCCGAACCGCTCGGTCTCGGTGCGCCGGCTGGCGATCGGGACGCCAACGCCGTACCGGCCGACGCCGCGACGCGGACCCCCGCACCGGCTGTCACCGCCGCGCCAGCCGCGCCCGCCGACACCCCGGCGACATCGGAACCGGCCCCCGCGACGGCGACCCACCTTCCCGCGGGACCCGGCGGGGACGACTCCGGGACGGCGGAGGCAGAGGCCGACGGGGCACGCGTCGCCCCGGGAACCAGCCGGATGTACCAGCCGCCGAAGACCGACCGGACGCCGGTTCAGGCGACCCGGCAGGTCGTTCCGCCGCGGCGGGTGCCGCCCTCGGCCGAGCCCGCGCCGGGCGCCGAGGCGACCCACTCGGCCGGCACGCCGGAGAGGCTCGAACCGGCGCTCCACCCTCGGCACCGGCCGCCCCTGCCCAACCTGAACCGGGCCGCGAACTGGGACGCCCTCGCGACCGCCCAGCGCGCTGGGCCCCGGCCCACGACCGACCCCGCGTCGGCGAGCCCCACCGGGACCGATCCGGTCGCCGCGGTCCCCGCGCCGGCTGCCCCGGCACCCGTCGTCGAGTCGGGACGGGACAGCGGGCGGGCCAGCGGCCGGCTGGGCCTGTTCCGGCGCAACAGGTCCCGGGCCGACGGGGACGGCGCGGGCACACCGGCGGACGGCGAGCCGCTGCCGAGGCAGGACGCGGAGTTCGTCGACTGGGTGACCCGGCTGGGCAAGCCGGTGGCGGACCACGAGCCGGATCAGGAGACGGATCACCGGTCACTCCACTCCACCGGCCGCCGCCACAACGACTGACCTCCACGGTCAGGCCCACCGCTGCACCAACGGCCTGACCTGGCAACGCCCGCGTACGGCGCGCTGAATTGGGCAGGGTTCGCGCTGCTCAGCCGACCGGTCCCGTTGTCGTGTGCGGTCGTACCGCCGGTTCGAGCAGCGACAGCGTCCGCTGCTGCGCATCGAGGCCGACGCGGATGCCGACCGGCATCGGCAGATTCGGGCCGGCGTGTCCGAACTCGACATTGCCCAGGACCGGGATGTCACGACCGCCGAGGACGTCGAGGACTATCTCGGGCAGGGTGGGGGACGCGTCCGGCGCCCCGAGCCCGTCGATCGCGTACGGGACGCCCACGACCATGCCGGAGATCCGATCGAGGATGCCGCAGTGCCGCAGCACCTGCAGATAGCTCCACACGTACGACGCTTGGCCGCCCATCTCCTCCCAGAACAGCACCGCACCGTCGAACCACTCGAGCGGCAGCGCGTAAGGCGTCGCCTGCGCCAGCACGATGCGATTGAGCACCCCGCCGATCAGCCGGCCTTCGGCACGACCGGCACGCCAGCACTCCCACGACGGGGTGGCAGGCAGCGCACCGATCGCCTCCGTACCGGTCAGCAACGCCGAGTAGAGCTTTTCAAGTTCCGCCCGGCGCGCTACGGGCGCGGCCTGCCACGCCCCGCCGAGTCCAGGCGTGGCCAAGTCGGCGTGGAACCCGACCAGACCCGTGCGTGCGTAGAGCACCAGATGCAGCAGTGAGATGTCGCTGTAGCCGAGGATCGGCTTGGGGTCGGCAGTGATCGCCTCAACGTCGATCAGGTCGAGATAGCCGAGCGCCGTCTGGCCTCCGTCGTGCGCGATGATGGCGCGTACCTCGGGATCACGCAGAAGAGCGTTGAATTCCCTGGCGATCTCCGCCGGCGTGGCCGCGCTCCACCAATGGTGCCGCCCTGCCACGAGTAGCGGTGCCCGACGCACACGGAATCCCATCCGCTCGAGTACGACTACCGCCTGCTCGAGGTCGGGCTCGTAAGCGGCATGGAGCGGCCCGGACAGCGATGCGACAACGACGACATCTCCCGGCCTCAGGGCACGAGGTCGAAGCGGTAGAGGCAGTACGGATCCGGTCACCGGCGCAGTGTCCCAACACGCGCAACGCTCCATGTGGGCGACCTGGGATCGAAACAGTGACCTCTTCGGTGTGAACCCTCGGCGAGGCGGCTGGTTCGGGCTTGATACGAGGCAGACGGCCGCTGATGCCCTTCTCGGCTCGGCTTCGCTTGGCACGGCTGCTGTACGTTCGCTGCTGTACTGCTGGCATCAGACGAGGCGCTTGATGCGGACGTTCGGGTGTTCGCCGAGAAAGCGGTGGTGCAGCTGGCCGACGGGCCGCCCAGTCGGCCCCCACCCCGCACGCGTGGAAGGAATGCCATGACCAGTTCGGCAGGACCCCAGACGGGCGAAACCCCGACCGCTCGGCAGAAGCGGGTGTGGAACACGATGGCACCCGGCTATGACAAGCAGATCGCTCTCTTCGAGAAGATCTGGTTCGCCGGTGGACGCGAGTGGCTTGGCCGACGTGCACACGGCCGGGTCCTCGAGGTCGCGATCGGCACCGGCCGCAACATGCCCCATTACCCGTCCGACACGACCCTCACCGGCATCGACCTGAGCCCGGCGATGCTGGCCATCGCCCGACGGCGCGCCGCCGCTCTCGACCGTCCGGTCGAGCTACGTGAAGGCGACGCCGAGCATCTGCCCTTCGACGACGCGTCGTTCGACACGGTGGTGTGTGCGCTGTCGCTGTGCAGCATCCCCGACCCCGGTACCGCGATCGCCGAGATGTACCGGGTCCTGGTACCAGGCGGCACACTGCTGCTGGTGGACCACATCGCCAGCAGCTGGCAGCCTCTCCGGGCAGCTCAGTGGCTGCTCGAACGCATGACGATCCGCGCGGGCGGGGAGCACTTCACCCGCCGTCAACTGCCCCTGGTGGAAGTCGCCGGATTCGAGATCGCCGAGACCGTACGGCTCAAGGCGGGCACCATCGAGCGCATCCTCGCCCGCAAACCGACCGCACGCGAGGCAGACGCATGAACGCCGTCTCGAACGCGCCCGGGGCCGGTCAGTCGGCTGTCCGCCTCCTGACCCGCCGGGTGAGCAGCAACAGCACGGCCCCACCCGCCAGCATGACGAGGCCGATTCCGAAGGTCAGCCCGGTCTGCGGCCCGGTGATCGGCAAACCACCACCGCCGCCATCACTACCGCCGTCATCGCCACCGTCGCCGCCATCGCCTCCACCGCTGCTGTTCGCGGCCAGGACGACCGCGAATCCGTCCTGGTTGTCGCTGTCGTCCACGTCGGTGGCGCGTACGGCGACGGCGTTCGCGGGAAGTTCGGTCCGCGCCGCGTCGGAGCCGTCTGACCGCTGATCGCCCAAGCCCTCGACGTGCACTTTCCCGTCTCTCAATGTGGCGGGCGCTGTCACGGAGGCCGAGACCGTCACCAGGTTGTACAGCTCGACGGCGGAGTGCCGCTTGTCGTTCGGGTCGGTGTCCTGGTCGGCAGGAATGAGTGTGAGCTCATCGTAGGTGCAGACCGCCGAACGTCGAGCGTCACCAAGAACGCACTCATCCAGCGGCTTGGTGAAGGTCACGCCCTCAGGCAGACGTAGCTCGACCTTGACGCCACTGACCGGCTTCAGTCCCTGGTTGGCGATGGTGTAACGGACCGCACCCGTCTCGCCCGGATTCAACGTCCCGGTGGGCTCGATGCTGCCGCCGGCACCGATCCGCACCGACTGCGTCACGTCCGGCGCGACCACGGAAAGGTCGGCCTCGGGATGGTCCACGACCTCGATGGGGAACCACTTGGTGTTGTCGGCCGGATTCGTGTCATCCGGTCTCACATCGACCGTTACCTTGATCCTGCCCTCAAGGGGCTCCTTGGTCTGGACGGTGGCGGTGACGGGAAGCTCCACCGTCTCGCCGGGCCCGGGAAGCTGGTCCGGCAGCAGACTGCAGTACCACCCCGCGGTATCGCCGTCACACTCGCCTACACCGCCGGTGGGCCAGAGTGTGACCCTCTGTCTGTAACCGTCCAGCTCGGACGCGTCGACCCGGACGGTGACCTCGGTCGGCGTCTCCTGTCCCTGGTTGCCGATCTTCAGGTAGAGCATCTTGCTCGTGACGCCCAGCGGAATCGTCGCTCCGGCCAGGTCGACGGTGAGGTCGGCACCCGCCTGTGCCGCCGAGGCGGAACCGACGGGCACGCCGACCCCTCCGAGAACGAGCAGCACTGTGGCCACTGTTCGTGGCAGCCTTCGTCGTCCGAATCTCATGGCGCGCCCTTCAACAGATAGACAGTGCGGTCAGCAGTGGGTCAGATAGTGGCGGGCCGTCTCACGCAGCCGGGCGTGCACCCCCTCGTACGCGCCGACCCCGCCCAGATAGCGCTTGTCCACCTTCGCCACCATCGTGTAGTTCGAGTCGCACACGTTGCCGACCGGGGCCTCACCGGCCTGGCTGACGAGTTGGTACGCGTCGAGCTGGTCCAGCCCGACCAGCTCGGCGGTCCAGGTGACCAGGTCGTGCTGGCTGATCCGGTAGGCGTCCTCCAGCGGACGGGCCGAGCCGGTGGACATCAGCGCGTCGTCCGACTCCAGCCGCGGCCACGGGGTGCCGACCCCCTTGACGACGTCCACCACGACCGCGGTGTTCATGGCCGCCTCGATGCCGGTGCCGCACACCTCGCCGTGACCCTGCCGGCAGTGCCCGTCACCGAGGGCGAAGAGCGCTCCGGAAACGTTCACACCGAAGTACGCGGTGACTCCGGCCCGCAGCTCCGGGGTGTCCATGTTGCCGCCGTGCGCGTCCGGGGTGATCGTCATCCGCGCCTCGAAGGCACCCGGCGCCACCCCAGCGGTGCCGTGCATCGGATCCAGCGGCAGCGCCACGGTGTAGTCGCCCCGGCGTGCCCGGTACGTCGCCGTGCCCGCGGCGACGTCGATGTCGTACCGCCAGACCACCTCGTCGAGCGGAGGTTGCAGGGTCGCCGTGGTGTGGGTGCCGGTGAGCGCGCCGAAGTGCGGAAAGGTGGTGGACACGGCCCAGTCCCGGGCCGGCTCGATGGAGATGAAGTGCACGGCGAGGGTGTCCCCGGGCTCGGCCCCCTCGACGTGGATCGGCCCGGTCACCGGGTTGAGGTACGGGAACTGGCAGACCTGCGACGGCAGGTCGTCGGTGCTGCGGACCCGGCCGCCGAAGCAGTCCTCGGTGTAGAGCTCGAGGATCGTGCCGGGGCGCACCCGGCGCACCGCCTCGCGCCCGCCGAAGGTGTAGGAGAGTTCGTCCGGCTCCGGCCGGTACTTCACCACGTCCGTGTTCACTGCGGCTCCTTCACCGGCTCGTCGGTGCTGTCGTGGGTGACTTCGACGAGCGCGGCGAGTTCGGGACGCCGGCCCGTCAGGTAGAAGGCCAGCAGGACCAGCAGCCCGACGCCCAACCAGACGAAGCCGAGCACCTGGGCGGCGACCTTGGCGTTGATGACGACGTAGAGCAGGATCAGGAACCCGATCACCGGCACCACCAGATGCCGCAACCAGTCCCGGCTGCCGTTGCGCACCACGTAGTGGGTTACGACGGAGACGTGCAGTGCCAGGAAGGCGGTCATCGCGCCGAAGTTGACCAGTGTGGACAGCAGCGAGATGCCGTCGTCGCGGCTGGCCATGTAGAGGCCGAGCGCCAGGGAGATGGCGGCGACCAGCATGGTCGCGTTGGCCGGCACCTTGTGTTTCGGGTTGATCCGGGCGAGGAAGCGCGGCATCTGCCGGTCGCGGGCCATCGCGTACAGCAGGCGGGAGGTCGCGGCCTGCGCGACCAGGGAGTTGGCGAAGCCCCAGGCGATCGCGGTGGCCAGGGCGGTCAGCCCGGCCAGCCAGCCCCCGCCGGCCGCCCGGGCCGCGTCGTAGAACGCCGTTCCCTCGGGGTCGCCGTTGTCGAGCAGGCCGGGCGCGTCCGGCACCAGCAGGGCCGCGACCCACGTCTGCACGACGAACAGGGCACCGGCCAGCAGCAGCGCCGCGACCATCGCCCGGCCGATCTGCCGGGCCTCCTCGCGGCTCTCCTCGGCCAGCATGGAGATCCCGTCGAAGCCGAGGAACGAGAGGACGGCGATCGACACCGCGCCGAAGACCAGCGGCCAGGAGAAGGTGTCCGCGTCGAACAGCGGCCGGAGCGAGAAGCCCGCACCCTTGCCCTGCGCCAGCGCGACCACGCCGACGACCAGGAAGATCACGAGGATGACCAGCTCGGCGGCGAGCATCACCCGGTTGACCCGGGCGGTCATCCGGATGCCGAAATAGTTGACGACGGTGTTGAGCACGACGAAGGCCACCAGCCACGCCCACACCGGCACGCCGGGCACGAGGGAGTGCATGGCCACGCTGGCCACCAGGTAGAGCAGACCCGGCACGAGGACGTAGTCGAGCAGGATCACCCAGCCGGCGAGGAAGCCGACGGGCGGTGCGATGCCGCGACCGGCGTAGCTGTAGACGGAGCCGGCCATGGGGAACGCGCGGACCATCTGCGCGTACGACATGGCGGTGAACATCATCGCCACCATGCCGATGATGTAGGCCAGCGCGACCATGCCGCCGGAGCCGGCGTACACGCTGCCGAAGATACCGAAGGGCGCGATCGGCACCATGAAGATCAGTCCGTAGATCAGCAGGTCGGTGAAGCTGAGGGTCCGACTCAGCTCCTGCCGGTAGCCGAACTGTTCGACCTTGGTGACTGTGTGGGGTGGGTCGGGAGGTTGAGTCATGGCACACCTCCTTGATCTGCTCAGGCCGCACGTTAGTCCAGCCATCGACGAACAGCTAGATCTGTGTGGCTGGATTGAGAGCATCGCGAATTCGCGACTCAGAAAAAGTCAGGTCCATCGACCCTCGGCGGGTGACGTGCGTGCTCAGGACGAGCGGAGCTGCTCGCGGAACCAGGCCCGGTCGGGGTTCACGACAGCCTGGCCGCCGAGCACGACGGTGGGCACGGTCTCGTTGCCGCCGGCCACCGCCCGGACGGCGGCAGCACCCGCCGGATCGCGCCAGATGTCCACCCAGTGCGCCCGCCGGGCGAGCCGGCCAAGGGAGAACCGGAGCTGGAGGCAGTAGCGACAGCCGGGGCGCCAGTACACGATCGGCCGGCCGTCCGCCGCGCTGGCCCGCTGCGCTTCGGCGGCGTCCACCGAGCGGGGGAAGGCCCACGGCGACAGCAGCAGCGCCAGCGCCAAGAAGATCAGGAACTCGACGCCGCCGACGGCGGACATACCGGCGGCCAGTTGCGCCACCAGGACCAGCACGCCGCACGCCGCCATCACGATCGTCAGGGTCCACCGCCGCAGCACGCCGAGGACCTTACCAAGGAGCCCGCGCGCGTCAGGGCGCGCGAGAGGGTGGCTGACCACGAATACGAGACGAACTCGACAATTCGTACCTTAGGTTACTGCGGAGGAGGCTGTCGAGACCGGGAGGCGACGTGGAGAGCTATCCGGCGATCGAAGATCACGGGCTCATCGGCGACCTGCAGACCGCCGCGCTGGTGACGTGCGACGGAACGATCGACTGGTTCTGCGCACCGCGCTTCGACTCGCCGAGCATCTTCGCCGCGCTGCTGGACCGCGAGCGGGGTGGCTACTTCCGCATCGCCCCGCACGACGTCCGGTACGTCACCAAGCAGCTCTACCTGCCTGGCACTCCGATCCTGATCACCCGGTTCATCAGCGCGGACGGCGTCGCCGAGGTGATGGACTTCATGCCAGTCACCGGCGATCGGGCCACTGACACGCACCGCCTGGTCCGCATGGTCAACATGGTCCGGGGCAGCATGCGGTTCCGGGTGGAGTGCCGACCCCGGTTCGACTACGCCCGGGAGACGCACCAGCTGGAGCGCCACCGCCACGGGTACGTCTTCCGCAGCCAGTCAGCGGCGCTCACCTTCAACCCGGTCGACCCCGTACGGCAGCTGATCTCGCAGGGAGGCGACATCAGCCTGGAAGACGGCGACCTGGTCGCGTACGGCACCCTGAACGAGGGTGACACCGGCGGGGTGGTCCTGGACACGGCCGGCACGGAGCCACGGATCATCCCACCGGTGGAGGTCCAGGGGATGTTGGAGTGGACCCGGGACTACTGGCGGCGCTGGGTCGAGCGCTCCCGCTACACCGGGCGGTGGCGGGAAATGGTCGAGCGCTCGGCCATCACGCTGAAGCTCATGACGTACGCGCCGACCGGCGCGATGATCGCCGCGCCCACCGCCGCGCTGCCCGAACTGGTCGGCGGCACGCGCAACTGGGACTACCGCTACACCTGGGTACGCGACACGTCGTTCTCGGTGCACGCGCTACTCGGCCTCGGCTTCACCGAGGAGGTCAGCCAGTACATGAACTGGCTGGACGAGCGGATTCGCGAGGCCGGTGACCACCAGGACCCGCTGAAGATCATGTATCGGGTGGATGGCTCCTCCGACCTGCACGAGGAGATTCTCGACCACCTGGAGGGCTACCGCGGCTCCCGACCGGTGCGGATCGGCAACGGCGCCGCCGACCAGATCCAACTCGACATCCACGGCGAGGCCCTCTACGCCATGCACCTCGCCGACGAGCAGGGCATCCGTGTCTCGCACCAGGTGTGGAAGAGCACCATACGGCTCGTCGACTGGCTCTGCCAGCACTGGGACCAGGCCGACGCCGGCATCTGGGAGAGCCGCCACCACCCCCGCAACTACACCTTCGGCCGGGTGATGTCCTGGGTCGCGCTGGACCGGGCCATCCGCCTCGCCACCCGCACCGGGCGCCCCGGCGACACCACCCGGTGGGCGGAGCAGCGCAACCAGATCTACAACCAGGTCATGGCCCGCGGATACCACCGCGGACGCGGCAGCTTCGTGCAGGCGTACGACGAGAACGTGCTGGACGCGGCGTTACTCGCCATGCCGGCGGTCGGCTTCATGACGCCGAGCGACCCCCTCTGGCAGTCCACCCTGAATGCGATCGAGCGCGAGTTGGTCTCCGACAGCCTGGTCCACCGGTACGACCCGGTCCACTCCCCCGACGGCCTTCCCGGGCACGAGGGCACCTTCAACATGTGCACGTTCTGGTACGTCGAGGCGCTGGCCCGCTCCGGTCGCCTGGACGACGCCCGGCTCACCTTCGAGAAGATGTTCACCTTCAGCAACCACCTCGGCCTGTACGCCGAGGAGATCGCCGCGACCGGTGAGCAGATCGGCAACTACCCGCAGGCGTTCAGTCACCTCTCCCTGATCAACTCGGCACTGGCGCTGAACGACCTGCTCGACGCCGAGGCCGACGCCCGGCGTCGCCGGTAGCTCGGGTCAACCCATCGGGCCGCGACCGGCGGCGCCGATGACCGCCATCATGATCAGGGTGCGCTGCCGCCGTCGGCTCATCAGCGCGAAACAGGCGGTGAGCGCCACCAGCTCCACCTCGGCCCACTCACCGGTGACGTCGACGCGAATCGGCCCACCCGGCCGGCCGGAAAGGCGCACCGCGAGCCGGTGCCCGTCGCGTACCAGCTCACCGCCGCAGCGACCGGACGCCCAGCGCGCCGCCCCACCCGACCCCGGCACGTGCGACCGGCCCGGGTCGAGCCGCACCGCGGCGCCGTGCTCGGCCTTGGCGGTGACCCCGATGCGCCGGCGGTCGGTCGGCTCGACCGTCCAGAGGCCCGCGTCGGTCCGGATCTCGCCGCACCGCCAGGTCCAGCCGGTACGCAGCGAGGCGCGCGGCCCGGCACCGGAGTCGAGGACGAAGGCGCCGTCCTGCTTGCGTACGGTCAGCGCGGTCATCGGTTCAGCCCTTCCGGGCGCGGCCGGGACAGGCCGAGGATGAGGACGACGCCGACGCTCAGGTGCAGCAGCGCAAGCGCCGCCTTCACTTCCCCGCCGACGCCGCTCGGCGGCCCGGCCAGCAGTGACAGCAGCAGGGCTGCGACCGCGATCGAGGTCCACCAGACGCGCGCCCGGTTGGTGAGGCGTTCCAGCAGCGCGAGCAGCGCCCAGCCGGCCAGTGCCGCGACCGCGGCGGCCACCACGACCGCGGCCACCGTGATCTGCCGGGTCGCGTTTCCGGTGCCCGCCGCCAGGTCGACGCCGGCCGCCGAGTGCAGGATCGCGAACTCCGCCGTCGCCACCAGGATCGCGCCGGCCGCCACCGCGGCTCGGTGCAGGAGAAGGTTGTTCGTCATGCCCTGAGTCTGTGGACCGGCCCGGGTCGGACACGTCGGTCCGGACGCCGCGGCGCGTACATCCGTCGGCGGCGCCGCCTACTACCAAAGGAGGTGGTCCGGCCCTCCGCGAGCCCAGTAGCCTGCGCTGGTGGATGCGGCGACGTGCGACGTAAACCCGCCGCGGACGTGGCGTTCCGCCCCGGTGGGCGTGACGACCGTGGCGATGGGCGTGCTCATCGCGACCGTGCTGTGGTCCGCCACCCGCTCCGGGTCGACCGCCCTGGTCCGCGCCGATGTCGCGCTGGCGGTGGCCGCCCTGGCCCTCGTTCCGGTGGTCGTCCGCCGCCCGGAGGTCGCGGGCGTGCTGGCGGGCCTGCTGGTGGCGCTCTCGCCGGTGGCCACTCCGGTGGCGAGCTTCGCGGTGCTGTTCACCGCCCGCAACCGGCCGTTCCGGCAGGCCGCGGTGGTGGCGGCGGTCGGCGTGGCGGGCGAGGCGGTGCAGGCGGTGTGGCGGCCGATGCCCAGCCTGCCGTACGGGTGGCGGCTGGTGCTGATGACGGCCGCGTACGCAGCCCTGCTGGGCTGGGGCACCTGGGCGCAGGCCCGGCACGCCCTGCTGGCGGCGCTGCGGGACCGGGCCTGGCGGGCGGAGCAGGAGCAGGAACGCCGGGTCGTCGAGGCCCGGGCGGCCGAGCGCAGCCGGATCGCGCGGGAGATGCACGACGTGCTGGCCCACCGGCTGTCGCTGTTGGCGGCGGCCGCCGGCGCGATGGAGTACCGGCCGGACGCGCCACCCGAGCGGCTCAGCGCCGCCGCCGGGGTGATCCGGGCCAGCGCGCACCACGCCCTCGACGAGCTGCGCGAGGTCATCACGCTGCTGCGCAGCGACGACGCCGAGGCTCCGGCGGACGCGCCACCCGGGCAGACCCTCGCCGACCTGCCGCGCCTGGTCGAGGAGGCCCGGCGGCCGGGCAGCACATCGAGGTCGACGACCCGCTCGGCCCGCCGGCCGAGGTCCCGCCGGCGGTCGGCCGCACCGCCTACCGGATCGCGCAGGAGGCATTGACCAACGCCCGCAAGCACGCCGCCGGGCAGCCGGTCCGACTCGCCGTCGGCGGGGCTCCCGGCTCCGGCCTGAGCATCGCGGTGAGCAACCCGACCACGCCCGACGGCGGTGCCGCCGGGCACGACGGCGCGGGCCTGATCGGTCTCGCCGAACGGGCCACCCTCACCGGCGGCCGCGTCGCCCACCACATCGACGCCTCGGGTCGGTTCCACCTCACCGCGTGGCTGCCGTGGCCGAGGTGACGGGCCCGGTCCGGGTCGTCATCGTCGACGACGACCCTCTGGTACGGGGAATGCTGACGATGATGCTCGACGGCGCCGACGGGATCGTCGTCGTGGGCGAGGCCGCCGACGGCGGTGCGGCGATCACCGCGGTGGACCGGCACATGCCCGACGTGGTGCTGATGGACATCCGGATGCCCGGCGTCAACGGCATCACCGCCACCGAGCGCCTGCGCCGCCGCCCCCGGCCACCGGAGATCATCGTGCTCACCACGTTCGACACCGACGAGCACGTGGTGCGGGCCCTGCGGGCCGGCGCCAGCGGGTTCCTGCTCAAGGACACCCCGCCGGAGCGGATCAGCCAGGCCGTCCGCGCCGTCGCCGCCGGCAACCCGATGCTGTCGCCGGGCGTCACGCGCCGCCTCATGCAGCGGGTGGCCTCCGGCGCCGAGTCCTACGAGCACGCGCGTGCCCGGCTGGCCCTGCTCACGCCCCGTGAACGCGACGTCGTGCTGGCCATCGCGCAGGGACGCTCCAACGCCGAGATCGCCACCGAGCTGCTGATGAGCGTGACCACCGTGAAGGCCCACGTCTCGCACATCCTGACCAAGCTGGACCTCGACAACCGCACCCAGATCGCCCTGCTCGCCCACGACGGCCGGCTGGCCTGAGCCGGACGCGCGGCCACCCTGTCGACGAACAGGACAGCGACTCGGCGGCCCTCCGAAGTGGCTTCTCAGGCGACGGCGGTGGCCATCCGGCGTACCGCCTCGCTGATCAACTCCGGTGCGGTGGCCAGATTCAGCCGGACATGGCCGCCGCCGCCGGTGCCGAAGGCCGAACCGGAGTTGAGCGCCACCCGGCCACGGTCGAGGAACACGGTGGCGGGGTCGTCACCGAGGCCCAGGGCACGGCAGTCGAGCCAGGCGAGATAGGTGGCCTGACCGGGCTGGCAACGGATGGCCGGCAGGTGCTCGGCGAGCAGCGCGGCAAGGAGCCGGCGATTGTCGTCCAGGCCGGTCAACAGGGCGTCGAGCCACTCGCCGCCGTCGCGGAAGGCGGCGGTGTGGGCGATCACGGCGAGGTGGCTGGTGCTGACGCTGGCCTCGAACGGAACGCGGGCGAGGTCTCCGACCGCGGCCGGGCCGGCGATGAGGAGCGCACCGCGCAGGCCGGCCAGGTTCCACCCCTTGGAGGCGGACATCAGCGACAGGCCGTTCTCCGCGCCGGGCACCGAGAGGTACGGCACGAACCGCTCTCCCCCAGCCACCACCGGAGCGTGGATCTCGTCGGCGACCACCCGCACCCCGTGCCGCTCAGCCAGACTGGCGACGGCGGCCAACTCGTCCGCGGTGTGCAGAACGCCGGTCGGGTTGTGCGGGCTGCACAGCAGGTACGCAACTGGCCGCCCACCAGCCCGAGCCTGCCGGAACGCGTCCTCCAGTGCGCCGAGGTCGATCCGCAGGTCCTCGCCGAGCGGCGCCTCCACGATCCGGCGGCCGGCGTGCGCCACGAACTCGTAGAACGGCGGGTAGACCGGGCAGTTGACGACCACCGCGTCCCCCGGCTCGGTGACCAGCCGCAGCGCCTCGACGATGCCGTGCATCACGTCGGGCACCAGCGCGGTGCGCTCCACGGCCAGCCCGTCCCAACCCCACCGACGCCGGGCGAACTCCGCCAGCGCCTGCGGGTACGCCGTGCCAGCGGTGTAGCCGGTGTCGCCGCGCGCGACGGCCTCGGTGATCGCCCTCGCGACCGGCTCGGCCAGCGGCACGTCCATCTCCGCCACCCAGAGCGGCAGCACGTCGTCCGGGTATTCCCGCCACTTGAGGCTCGTCCGTTGCCGGAGCTGGTCGATGGTGAGTTGGCGAAGCGGATTCACCGCGTTGCGGGCACCACGAAGCACAGCACTCATGGCTGAAGCCTATTCCGCTCCGGCCACGTCGCGATCACGGCCGAGGGTGGAGATGGCACCCGGTGCGGGCTGTCGGGGCTGGTCGCTGTGCACGGCCGCGCGGTCACGCCTCGAAGTCGCGATCGCCGGGCGTCTCCCGCCCGATCGGCGACGCGGGAACCTCCAGCGGCCGTCCCCGGCTCCGCAGCGCGTCGAGCAGCGCGACCAGGGCCAGCACTACGGCCACCACGCTCAGCCCGACCATCGGCGACCAGCGGGCCAACGCCGGTGTGCACAGCAGCAGGGCCACCAAGCCGATCATCCGGGGTCCGGAAACCCGGCCGAAGATCTCGTACTCCAGCCGCAGACGGGCGACGAGGAAGAGCACCGGACCGCCCACCACGAACAGAAGCCAACTGAGCCGCGGCGACCCGAACGGATGGTCGATCACCAGCTCGTAGCCGACCGAGGTGACCAGCACGCTGAGCACGATCAACGCATGCGTCCGTTCCGACGCCGTACCCAGCCGGCCGGGCATACCCGCCCGATCCAACGCCTCGGTCAACAGCAGCCCGGCGCGGTGGAAGTAGATCCGCCACAGCAGCGCGCTGGTGGCGAACGCGACCCCGAACGCGACGGCCCGCTCCGCGGAGTAGTCCCTGCCGCTGAAAACCGTGCCGATGACGAGGATCGACTCACCGAGTGCGATGAGGAACATCTGTTGGTGACGTTCGGCCAGATGCTTCCCGGTGATCCGCCAGCGGCTCACCGCCGCAGCCCCGAGCCGCGGCAGCGGCCAGCCCAGAGCCCAGGCGAGGTAGTCGACAGCGAGGGCGGCAGCCCACAGCGGCAGGCGAAACCGGTCCGGGCCCAACGCGCCGGCCAGCCAGAGCGGCGCGGAAATCGCCGCCCATCCGGCAAGCCGGAACGGCACCAGCCGTCGCGGATGGCCACGCAGCGCGGCGGCGACCACCAGCGGCCGCACCACCATCACCATCAGGTACGCGACCGCGAACGGCAGCGCTCGCCCCTCCATCGCGCGTGGCAGCGCCACCGCCATCACCAGGCTGGCGAACATGGTGCCGACCACGACGGCCTGGATGATCGACCGCTCTGGTTCGTAGCGACTGGTGATCCAGGTGGTGTGCGACCAGATCAGCCAGAGCGCCAGGAAGAGCAACAGGGTACGACCGAAACCTTCGAGCAGCGCCCAACCAGTGTCATCGTTCAGGTCGGCGAATCGTTGCGAGACCCGGGCGAGGGCCACGACGAAAGCCAGATCGAAGAAGAGCTCCAGAAACGTGGCGCGGCCCGAACTCGCCGGAGGGCGCAGCAGATCGGCTCCGCGTCCCGCCGCCATCGTCCGCCTCCGCCCCCTCGTCGCACCAACGAGTCGGCCGCCCGAGGGGTTGCGTCAACCCCTTGGGCGTCCCCCTCGCTGTGGTGGATCCACGGTGTGGTCCGCTGAGGCCCGCGAGCTGAGCGGGGGTCGGGCCTCGATTACGGTGACCATGAAGGGGGTGGGCCATGGCGCCGGAGGTATCGCCGCGAAGGGCCAGGGCCGTGCTCGTCGCGCTCTCCCTCGCCGCGTTCGCGTTCATCACGACCGAACTGCTGCCCGTCGGCCTGCTGACCCACATCGCACCCGACCTCGACCGGTCGCGCACGCAGGTGGGTCTGCTGGTCAGCGGGTACGCCGTCGTGGTCGTGCTGGCGTCCGTGCCGCTGGCCCGGCTGACCCAGCGGGTACCCAGGCGTCAACTGCTCGGCGGCACGATGCTCCTGTTCGCCGCCGCGAACGCCACCTCCGCGCTCGCGCCGACGTACGCCGTGCTGGCCGGCTCCCGCCTCGTGACCGCCCTGGCCCAGGCGCTGTTCTGGTCCATCGCCACGGCGACCGTGACCGGGCCCTTCCCGGTCGCGGTGCGCGGCCGGGTGGTAGCGCTGTTCGCCACCGGGGCGACGCTCGCCCCGGTGCTCGGCGTACCCCTGGGCACCTGGCTCGGGCAGCAGGCCGGTTGGCGCGCGGCGTTCGCGGTGCTGGCCGGGGTCGGTCTGGCGATCGCCGCCGCGGTGCTCGTCCTCCTTCCCTCCTACCCGCCGGCCGCTGGCGGCGCCGCCCGGGGCACCGCACCGGACGGGCGGCGCTTCGCCCTGCTGTTGATCGCGACCGCCCTCGGCATCGGCGGCTTCATGACCCTGCAGACCTACGTCACACCGTTCCTGCTCGACGTCAGCGGCTTCGCCGACGCGGTGCTGGCGCCGCTGCTGTTCGTCTCCGGCGCGGCCGGCGTCGTCGGCACCCTGGCCGCGGCCCGGACCCTGGACACCCGGCCGATCGCTTCCCTGCTGGCGCCGCTGAGCATCGGCACCGCCTCGCTGTTCGGCCTGTACGCGCTCGGCGCGCTCCGGCCCGGCGCGGTCGCACTCCTCGCCGGGATAGGCCTCGGTTACGCGGCGTTCGGCTCCGCCGTGCAGAGCCGGATGCTGCAACTGGCTCCGGGCAGCACCGACATCGCGTCGGCCGGCGTCAGCACCGCCTTCAACGCCGGCATCGCCGGCGGATCACTGCTCGGCGGCGCCCTCCTGCCCACCTCGGGAGCACGCCCGCTGGCACTCGTCGGCGGGTTGCTGACGCTGGCCGCCCTCACACTGCTCGCCCTGGACGCGCGGCGGTGTCGCGCCGCCGGGCCGGCGCCGACCGCCGCCCGTTCCGCCACCAGCCCCGCAGCTACGCGGCAGGTCACACCTACCCGGACGGGAAGGCCACTGCACGATCGGCAGAGTGCGCCCTAGGCTGTCTCGGTCGCATCGCCGCAGGTGATGTCGAGCGGGATACCGCGGTTGCGGTACTCCTCGCGGACCTTGACTGACTGGATGTCGCCGTACCACCGGTCCAGCGACTCGTTAGTGGGCACCCGTTGCGCGACGAGGAGCCAGGCTGCGCCGACCACGTGCCCGTCCATCTCGGCGACGAACGGCAGGGCTCGACGGGGACCTGCTCGAGTTCTGGAAGAGCTGACCTAGTGTCGCGTGTCTGAGGTCTTTTGACGGTTGGCTTTGGTGAGGATCTGATCGGCTGTCTTGGTCCAGCGGAACGGTTCGCAGCGTTCGTTGTAGGCGTCGATGAACGTGCGGATCGCGCGGATGAGGTCCGGGACGCTGGTGAAGGTTCCGCGGCGGATGGCCTGGCGGGTGATGATGCCGAAGAAGATTTCGACCATGTTCATCCACGAGGCGCTGGTCGGGGTGAAATGCATGGTGATCCGCGGGTTGCGCGCCAGCCAGGCTTTGACGTTCGGGTGGTTGTGGGTGGCGTAGTTGTCGGCCACGACGTGCAGCTTCACCCGCGGGTGGGCCTTGGCGACCTGCTTGAGAAACCGCAGGAACTCGTTGTTGCGGTGCCGGTCGTAGCAGGCGTCGGCGGTGATCTTCCCGGTGGCGACCTCCAGGGCGGCGAACAGTGTGGTCGTCCCGTGGCGTTTGTAGTCGTGGGTGCGGCGTTCGGCCTGGTCGAACCGCATCGGCAGTAGCGGTGCAGTCCGGTCGAGGGCCTGGATCTGGGACTTCTCGTCGACGCACACGACGACGGCGTTCGCGGGCGGGTCGAGATACAAGCCGACGACGTCGCGGATCTTCGCCTCGAGCTGCGGGTCGGTAGAGAACTTGAACGTCTCCACCCGGTGTGGCTGCAGGTCCCAGGCTCGCCAGATCCGAGCGACCTCGGCGAAGCTGACCCGCATGCCGTTGCTCGTCAGGTGACCGGCCAACAACCGTGCTGACCAGTGCGTCACCGCCAAATCCGCAGGCGGCGGGTTCAACGTGGACACCACCACACCGGCCTCATCGATCACCGGCGGACGCCCGGAACGCGGCAAGTCAGCCAGGGCGTCGATCCCGCCGGCCTCGTACCGGGCCCGCCACGCGATCACCGTCTGCCGGGTCATCCCCACCCGCCGGCCGATCTCCGCATTGGACAACCCCTCGGCCGCCAACAACACCATCCGGGCGCGTTGCACATGCCCGGCCGGGGCCGACGACGACCTCGCCAGATCCCGAAGCCGAGCACCATCCTCCGGACGAAGAATCAATGCGGCAGCAACAGACACGAGAACAGTGTCCCGCACCCCAACCGTCAAATCAATTCAGACACGCGACACTAGCGCTCGTACCGCTCGAATCGGATGACAACGTCCCGCAGGTGGTCGTTGGGTCTGCGGACGAACAGGCCGCGGATCTCGATGAACGGGTTGCAGATCGGCGGGAGATTGTCCTCGTCCACGTAGTCGTCCTCGTCCTCGTACTCCTCCTCCGCTCCGGGGTCCTTCAAGAACTGGACGAACGGGGTTTTCGGCTGGTCGGGGTGGGTGGGCTCGACCGGGTTGCGGTGCCACACGGTGCCGTAATTGCGGTTGAGCACCTCGCCCAGGTACCACCCCGGCACCATGACCGCGGGCTGCTCGGCCTCCTCGGCCGCGAGCAGGTCGTCCCAGCCGGCGAACCGCTCACGCAGCAGCTGCTCCAGGCGGTCCAGGGAGTCCACGGTGAAGTCCCACGCCTGCCCAGTCTCACGGGACCAGACCGGAAAGGCCGTTTGCTGGGCCGCCAACCAGGTGTTCAGCCGCGGGTTGTCGGCCCAGTCGCTCATGCGCGGTCTCCACTCAGCATTTGATAACGAAAAGATACCCATAGTTGTCGATTGGTTGCATCGGGGCACGCCAATACGACGCCGTTCCATATGGTGTCACACGGCGCCGGGGACCAGACGACTACGAACGGGGAGGCACCGGCGTCTCCCTCCCTGGATGGGATCTACATGAGCTACCCCAGAGTCCGGCTCCGTGCGCACCTGCTGTTCCGCGGCCTGGTAGCGGCCGTCTGCGCCGTGCTGTTGTCCGCCGGCACCATGCCCGTCGCCTCGGCGGCGGCGCCGCCCATGCTGACCGGCAAGCGCTGCGACGTGAAGTTCAAGCTGACCGGCAACCCGTCGAAACCGGGGACGCTGCCGGTCGGTGACGCCAGCCGGATCAAGTCGGCGTGGGACACGTACGACTACGTGAATCAGCGGCAGTCGATGGACGGGCTGGCGGCGCCCACAGCGGTTGACCTCGCGGAGGCCGGCGTCGACTCGACGAAGTGGAAAGAGGGCGACCCGCGCAAGGTCTACGCCAGCTACAACTACCGGCAGCTCAGCTCGAACCCGTACAAGGGCACGTTCCAGGACTGGCTCAACGACGCGTACATCGACAACGCCGCCCGCCGCACGCGTGGCGATGCCTTCCACAAGAAAATTGTGCAAGACCTGAACCTGGTCGGCCCGGACTGGCTCTGCGAGGTCGAGGTCAAGGACGCGGACGGCAAGGTCATCCGCCGGTACGACGCGGTCAACCAGAGGACCAAGGAGTTCGTCGAGATCAAGTCGGGTGGCGGGATCGTCGACAAGCAGCTGCCCAACGACCGCCAGGTGCTCAAGGACCCGCGGTTCAAGGAGTATTCGCTGCGCTACGTCTACGGCCAGGAGCCGGAGCCCCGCAGCACCACCAAGCTGCGCGAGCTCGGCGCCGACGCCGGACAGCACCCGGACGGCAAGTCCCGGGTCACCACCTACCAGCACCGCTCCACCCCGGTCGTGCGGTTCACCCCCGGCCCACACACCAAGTTCGACCCGACGCTGAACCCGAACCCGCAGGCGAACTCCGGCTCGCGCGGCGGCCTCAACGACATGCTCAACCAGTCGAAGCCGACCCCGGAGACCATGCGCCAGCAGATGGAGCGCATCCGACAGGGCGACACCACCGGTCAGCGCCTGCGCGGCCCCGGCGGCGTCGACTTCTCCACCCTCGAGCTGCGTTTTGTCGGCGCCCCGGTCAAGGGCGAGGGCCTGGACTACTCGTTCACCGCCGACAAGATGCCCGACCCGGACACCAACCCCGGCTTCGGCGGCCAGGAGAAGGCCCAGCTGATCTCCGACTCGTTCTTCACCTGGCTGGCGCTCACCCCGGAGAAGTTCTGGGTGAACCTCAACCCGGACGAGCCGCAGCGCGTGATGGACGCCAAGTTCGGCAAGACCGACGCCGGGCGGGTGCTGCTCGAGGCCGACCTGCAGATGAAGCACGACTTCGCCGCGGCCATGAACCCGAAGACCGACCTGGGCAGGAAGTTCTGGAACGAGAACCAGTTGACCGACGGGCTGCCCTGCCTGCACGGCATCCGCAACTGGATCGAACCGGAGCCCGCGCAGGTGCGTGAGCAGGACGGCGGCATCTACATTCTGGACGCGCCGCTCAAGGTCAACTCGGTGCCGCAGGAGGTCGACTTCGACCTGCCCGGCGACCCGTGCGAGCCCACCAAGGCGCAGATCGAGCACAACCAGAAGGTCGTCGAAAAGCTGATCGTTCCGGCGGTCGAGAAGAAGATCAATCAAGATGCCGCGTACGCCGACCTGCGCCGTGTCTACACGTCCCGGGTAGCGGCCGAGTGGATCCGGCTGCAGGACGCGAAGAAGGCCACCGACTACCACAAGATCATCAACAGCGACGACGCGTCGAAGTGGCCGATCCGCGGCGAGAAGTGGGACTTCAACGAGACCTGGCAGCGGTACCTCAAGTCGTTCCGCGACGGCGACTACACGTTCGAGTGGGAGGCCGGCGGGCAGGTCTACGTCTACACGATGGGCGGCGTCGACTTCTCCAAGTCGCCCAAGGAGAACGTGTCGAAGCAGCAGTTCACGGCGCAGCACCAGTACCTGCCGCGGAGCACGAGGACGTCGGTGCAGACGATGACCGACGACGCCGAGAGCGACGACCTGCTGCTGCTCGGCGGCAACACCAGGGCCAGGCCGACGACCGGCGACACTGCCACGCCTCCGGCGGACGACGACTCCGACGAGCCGCCGTCCGACGGTGCGGGTGGCGGCGACAACGACGGCGGCCTGCCGGTCACCGGCGACAACGTTCCGGTGCCCGTGCTGGTCTCCGTCGCGCTCGCCCTGATCATCGCGGGCGCGGCTCTGACCTGGCGGGCCCGTCGGCGGCGGCGCATCTTCGTCAGCTAGCGATCGTGTTTCGCACAGCGGCGGCATCGTTCCCGGTGCCGCCGCTGTGTCCGCCGAGGACGCGAAGGCGCACAGGAATTCGGTCGTAGGGCACGGTGGCTGCCGGGTCGTTGAGCGCCGCGTCGATTACTGGCCGGCACATGCTGGCCGAATCTCGGTCAAGGCGGCTATGCCCTCTGGGGCTTGGGCGTGCCGGGTGTGTAGTCGTACAGCCATGCGGTGGCCTTTTCATAAACCAATGGCACGAACACGCGCATGATCAGCGCCTGCAGGTGCCGCTTGACCGGTCCGGCCTTCTTGGCACCGCGGTTGTCCTCGGCCGCGCCGAGGAGCTTGACGATGCGGGGGCGGCGTTCCGCGTCGTACGCCTTCAACGCGGCTGCGGTCGTCGGCTCGGCCTGCAATGCCGCGGCGAGGACGACGGCGTCTTCGATCGCCATCGACGCGCCCTGCCCGGCGCCGACTGGGTGGGCCGCGTCCCCGACCAGGACGATGCGGTCGCTGTGCCAGGTCGGGACCGGGTCGACCGCGTGCATGATGACGGTCGGGTGCAGCCTGGTGGTGGCGGCTATGACCGCCGACGGCGCCGTCTCGGCCTCGTAGAGCTGCGCGGTTCGGTGCACCCATTCGGCGTCGCTCACGCCGGTGCGGTCGGGCTCGACGGCGTCGGCGATTTGGGCCGACCACCACACCTCTCCGTCGCCAGCGGCAATGTGGATGAAGGCGCCGTTGCGAGCGACGGTCATGTTGAACACCCCGGGATCGACGTTGTCCATCGTAGAAATTCCAGACACGGCGTAGAGCCCGGCGTACTCGGGATGCGGTGCTTCCGGGTCGAGCAGGCCGCGAACCGTCGACCAGATGCCGTCGGCGGCCACCAGCAGGTCGGCAGAGTCCCGTTTGCCGCTGGCGAACTCGGCGGCGACGCAGTCAGGGGCTTCGGTGACGCCGACGAGCCGTTCGCCGGTCACGATCTGCGCGCCGGCGGTGATGGCCGCGTCGCGCAGCGCACCGACGAGCCGTCCACGAAGCAGGGTGACGCTGTGCAGGGTGTCGCTGCTGCGCCTGCCCCGCGGCACGTCGCCCAGCAGCCAGCCGCCCGCTGACCACATCCGCTGCCGCGGTACGTCCACGCCCGCCGCCTGCACCGGCGGCAGACAGCCGAGCGCGTCCAGGCCCCGAAGCCCGTTGGTGGCCACACTGACGAACGAGCCGACGTCTCCGGCCGGATCCTCCCACGCCTCATAGACGGTCACCTCGGCACCGATGCCGCGCAGGGCGAGAGCGGCCCCAGCCCCGGCAACGCCACCGCCGATCACGATCGCACGCATACCCATCACTCCTTGAATGGTCGTTCAGTGAACCGAGATTCAGTGAAAGTATGTTCGGTATGCTTCACGTGGTCAACCGGTCATGCGGAAGGGGCACCGATGCGCCAAGGCAAGCCGACCGCCACCGAGCGCCGCACCGGCGTACGCAAGATCAAGGCCGCGCAGACCCGTGAGGCGCTACTGGACGCGGCCCGGCAGGTGTTCGCGGAGCGCGGCTACCTCAACACCAAGATCACGGACATCACGGCGGCGGCAGGCCGGGCCACCGGCTCGTTCTACGAGCACTTTGCCGACAAGGACGAGCTGCTGCAGGCGCTCCTCGCCGACCTGGAAGCCGCGGCCGACGCACACCTCGCCGACCACGACCACCCCAAGGACCACGACCTGACCGACCGCGCCCAACTGCGCGACCACCTCGAAATCGCCTGGACCGTCATGCGCGAGCACCGGCCGATCAGCATCGCCCTGTTCCAGTCCATGGTCGCCGCCGACCCCGCATCGGGCCGGGCCTGGCACGACCTGACCGGCCAGACCACCCCCCTGCGCGATCACCTGGAATACCTGCGCGAGCGGGGCCACTCCCTGCCCGGTGATCCGCAGCTGATCGGGGCTGCCATCGGCGCGATGCTCGCCACCCTCGGCTACGCAATGCCAGCCACGGGCAAGGACGCCCATGACGAACAGGTCATCGACGCCCTCACCGATCTGCTGCTCTACGGGCTGACCGGGCCACGTCACAACAACACAGCCTCCGCATAAGCGTTGCCGTTGACCACGTCGCTCTGGTGTCAGCGTGGCGGCGAGGCCTGCTCCAGTGGGCGTCCGTGGGCTCGGATCGCGTCCGAGACGGCGATGCCGAGCAGGACCGAGGCAGCTGCTGCAGCGACCCAGAGTGGCGGCAGGCCGACCATCACCGGCGCCATGGCCGCGAGGGCGACGATCCCGATCGGCCGTGGCCGGGACACGCGGGCGAAGGCCACGTACTCGAATAGTGAGCGCCCGGCTAGGAAGAGCGCGGGCCCGCCGAGGATGGCGCCGACCCAGGCGGGTCTGGTGTGGTCGAATGGATCCATCAGGACGAGCTCGGAACCGGCCGAGGTGGCGAGGATGCCGGCCACCATGAGCAGGTGGGACAACTCGGCCGACCGACCGAGCCGGCCGGGGTCGGCGGACGCTTCGATGGCCTCGCCCAGGATCTGGCCGGCTCGGTAGAAGTAGATCCGCCACAGCAACACCGTCGTGAGGAACGACAACGTAAGGGCCAATGTTCGTTCCGCCACGATCGGACCGCGCAGAAGACTCGAGCCGGAGGTCAGGATCGTCTCACCAAGTGCGACGATGACGAGCTGCCAGTAGCGTTCGGCCAGGTGCTCGCCCGCGACGGCCCACGGGGACACCCGCGAGCGACCCATCCCCGGTACCGGCCAGCCGAGTCTGCCCCCCAGGTAGTCGATCGCCAGGGCCAGCGTCCACAGCGAATTGCGCGTCACCTCCCCCGGTGCGAGGGCTCCGGCGATCCACGGCACCGCCGACGCGCCGAACCAGACGAGCGCCAGCATGTTGACGCGGCGCAGGGCGTCACCCCGCAGGGTGACGACGAAGAAGAGGGTACGGCCCACCTGGATCGCGACGTACGTGCTCGCGAAGAGCAGGCCGGTCTCGGCGAGAGCCCCGGATATCGCGACCGCCAGAAACAGACTCCCGAGCATCGTCGCGAGGACAACGAACTGGATCGCCGGCTGGAACGGGTCGAATCTGCTGGTCGTCCACGACGTCTGGGTCCAGATCCACCAGACGGCCAACAGCAGCAGCAGAGTCTCGCCGTTTTCCGCGAGGGAAGTGGTCAACGTCTCTGCGACGTGATCCCTGGTGTAGTCCAGCACCAACTCGTGCACGATCCGGGTGAGCGCGAATACGTACACCAGATCGAAGAACAGTTCCAGGAACGTCGGCCGCTGCGGACTCTCACGCCTACGCAGCAGATTGGCCACCCTGTTCGTCGTCACCGGCCCGTCCGCTTCGTCGGCATGTCGCTGAAGCAGTCGTACCACGGCAGCGGCGCGGAGAGCACCGCGATGGACGCTGTCACCACCGTTGAGGCAGGATGCGCGAGATGCTCGCACCGATCCCGCGCTGCGCCGGCGTCGTCGCAACGCTGTCCGTCGTCCTGATGGCTGGTTGTGGGACCCCGCAGCGGACGACCACGGCCGCACCCACCTCCAGCGTTCCCGACCCGGGCACCGCGGCGGCGCAGAGCGCCGCGCCGACCGTACCGTCGGCGAGCCCGTCCGCACGGACCGGCATCGGCGCCCGCCCGCGCCCGCCCGCCTCGGCGTGCCCCGTGTTCCCCGCCGACAACGTGTGGCACGCCGACGTCTCCCGGCTGCCCGTGCACTCCCGCTCCGCGGCCATCGTCGGCAGCATCGGCCCGGCCGCCGCCGTGCACGCCGACTTCGGCGCCGGCACGTGGCAGGGCGCACCGATCGGCATCCCGGTCACCGTCGTCGGCGCCGGGCAGCGACGGGTGCCGGTCACCTTCTCCTACGGCGACGAGAGCGACGCCGGGCCCTATCCGATCCCGCCGAACGCAGCGGTCGAGGGCGGGCCGCGCGGCGCCGGTGACCGGCACGTCATCGTCTGGGACCGCGACGCGTGCCGCGTTTACGAGCTCTTCGACGCCCACCCGGCCGGAGAAGGCTGGCGAGCAGGGTCCGGGGCGGTCTTCGACCTGCGCTCCAACCGCATGCGGCCGGCCGGTTGGACGTCCGCCGACGCCGCCGGACTCTCGATCCTCGCCGGTCTGGTCCGCTACGACGAGGTGGCCGCCGGACGGATCGACCACGCGATCCGGGTCACCGTGCCACGCACCCGCAGCGGTTGGACCTGGCCAGCGTCGCACTCCGCATCCGTCAACAAGGAGCCCTCGTTGCCTCAGCTGGGTCAGCGACTGCGACTCAAGCGCTCTGTCGACGTCTCCCGGCTACCCCGGCAGGCCAGGATCGTCGCCGAGGCGATGCGGCGGTACGGCGTCATCGTCGCCGATCACGGCTCGGCGTGGTTCATCTCCGGCACGCCCGACAGGCGATGGGACAATGACGCGCTGCACACGCTGGGCACTCTGCGCGGCAGCGACTTCGAGGTTGTCGACGCCACCGGACTGATGGTGAGTCGCAGTTCCGGCGAGACCCGCTGACCTCGCAACAAAGAGTGTGAGTTCGTGGTGGGTGCGGACCGCCGAACGTTGAGCGTCACCAGGAATGCAGCTTGGTGACGGGGCCGCTACATCCAGATGTACTCCTCAGCGATGGCGCCGTCGCGCCATTTCGCCACCGTCACCATCCGGCTGCCGTCTTCCAACTCGCCCACCACGCAGGTCCACTCTCCCGACCCGAAACCGATGGGGTGCGACTTGATCTGGATTGGCGTGCCACCGGTGCTCTCGGCGAACGCCTCCATGGCGTCGATGTGCTCCTGGATGCCGTGGGTCTTCGGTTGCCCTTTCAGGTCCACGAGAACGTCATCCGTGTGGTGGTGGGCGAACACTCCGTGCCAGTCGGCCGAGTTCCATCCCACGAAGTCGAGTTCATCCATGCCCTTCAGATTGCGGGTGACCTGGTCGTCGGTCATGCCAATCCCCCTTCCACGGCCCTTCAGGAGTACAGCTCTGAGTTCACAGCAAGCGTACGGAGACCTGCGGGATCCATCAGGCGAACGTGGCGAGTCGGGGCCGTCGGCGGTGGTCGACAGACCCGATCAGGAGAAGTGCGTCTTCGGCCGGGTCGTTCGCTCCCCATCGATGATCAGGTCGACCTTCTCGTTGTAGAAGGCGATCAGCCCGGCGATCGGCAGGAGCGCGCTTGTGGGGAAGGTGTACGACCAGGCCAGGTCCGGGTGGACCGTGCCCGCGACACGCACGGACCAGTAGCGGCTGGTCCGGCCCTTGTACGGGCAGGAGCTCGTCGTCTCTGACGGCACGAGGTGCTCGAAGTTCACCTCGGTCTGGTTGAGGTAGTAGCGAGTCGGCAGACCGGTCTCGAAGACCAGCACCGGCGACGCCGACTCGGCCAGCACGACCCCGTCGAGTTCCACCCGTACGCGGCGGGTGGACCGTATCGCGTCCACCCGGGCATACGGGTTCCGAGGGTGTACGAAGATCTCTTCGTCCTCTTCAAACCAGCTGTCCATGGCGGCCCAGTCGAACCGAACGGTGTCCGCCAACCCGGGTAGCGCGTCGTCCCCGTACCACCGGGCGGACGAAGGACGGATCGTCTCGCCGCTCCGCAGCCCATGCACCTGTCCGGTCCCACAGCGGACCTGCTCCGTGCGGTGCTCATCGATCAGGAGGTTGCGGTTCACGTCGGCGGCCGGGATGTAGTAGTGGGGGTAAAGGGGCCACTCCCACACGTACCGCGCCTGTCTGGTGTCCAGCACCAGTTCGCCGGCGAGGTAGGCGCGGATGCGGCGGGGCACCGGCTCAACGCGGTCGTCCGGGGCGATCGCCTTCGGGTAGTCCGGCACGATGTCCTCCAGTTCAGCAGCAGCCTCGATTCGGGGGCATTGGCTCAACGATCAGGACGGCTTGGGTGTCTCGCCGATTTCAGTGGCCGCCGACTTGCACGAGTTCGGACGGCGTCAGCGTCTACCCATGACAACGCTCAAGGATGAGAAGCATTCTGGATCAGCCATGCCGACCGACCCTGGTGATGAGTTGTCGCGCCCGTACCCGTCACACCTATGACGGGACACGACGAGGCGGAAGGATGACGTGATGGGTGCGGACACGCGGCTGGAGGAGCTGGGCGTGAGCGGGCTGGGCGTGAGCGGGCTGGGCGTGAGCGGGCTGGGCGTGAGCGGGCTGGGCGAGGTCGATGAGCGGGCGTTCTCGGGGCTGGCGGAGCGGCACCGGCGGGAGCTGCACGTGCACTGCTACCGCATGCTCGGGTCGTTCGAGGACGCCGAGGACACCGTGCAGGAGACGTTCCTGCGTGCCTGGCGGCGGCGGGAGACCTTCGAGGGGCGGTCGACGTTCCGGGCCTGGCTGTACCGGATCGCCACCAACGCCTGCCTGGACCTGCTCGCCAAGTGCCGCCCGGAGCCCGCGACCGGCGGCGAGGTGCTGTGGCTGCAGCCCTACCCGGACCGGCTGCTCGACGAGCTGCCCGCGGGCAACGCGGACGAGCCGGAGACCGTCGCCGTCGCGCGGGAGACGATCGAGCTGGCGTACCTGGTCGCAGTCCAGCACCTCGCGCCGCGCCCGCGGGCCGTGCTGATTCTGCGGGACGTGCTCGGCTGGCCGGCGAAGGACGTCGCTGAGCTGCTCGGGGACTCCGTCAACTCCGTGAACAGCGCGCTGCAGCGGGCCCGCGCCGGCATGCGGGAGCACCTGCCCGCCGAGCGGCAGGACTGGACCGGCGACGAGATGGACGCCGGGACGCGCGAGCTGGTGCGCCGCTTCACCGACGCCAGCGTGGCCACGGACATCGACAGGCTCGCCGCAATGCTGCGGGACGACGTCCGCTGCTCGATGCCGCCCACGCCGGGCCTGTTCGTCGGCCGCGACGCGGTGGTGAACGACTGGGTCGAGGACGGCTTCGTGGGCATGAAGGGCCTGCGCGGCGTCCCCACCTCCGTGAACCGGCAGCCCGCCATCGCCTTCTACCTCTGGCGCAAGCGAGAGGGCGCGTATCTGCCGCTGACGGTCGACGTGCTGCGCGTCACCGGCGGGGCGATCACCGAGATCATCACCTTCCACGACGACCAGTTCCCGCGGCTCGGGCTGCCGGAGCGCCTGCCGGCTGACGGCACGGAGTAGTCCCGATGAGGAACGACATGAACAGCATGGATGACACCAGCGTCGTCGCAGGCCCGGCATCGGGCCGGACCAGCCGCACCCGCCGACTCCGCGGGCTCGCCGTCACCGGCTTCCTTGCCACGCTCGCGGCGATGGTGGCCACCACCCTCGCCGCTGCGCTCGCCCAGGCCGTTGGCGTCGACTTCGAGATCCCTGATGGCGGCGAGACGATCCCGTTGTCCGGGTTCGCCGTGGTGACCGGCTTCTTCTCGGTCGTGGGCGTCGTCATTGCCGTCGCTCTTCTTCGTTGGAGCGCTCGTCCTGCCGAGCGATTCGTGTGGGCGGCAGTGTCGCTGACCGCGATCTCGTTGATCCCGCCTCTCCTCGCCGGGGCGAACGCCGCCACCACCACCGCTCTCCTCGGGCTACACCTCGTCCCCGCGACGGTGATGATCCCGACCCTGGCGCGGAGCCTCCGCGCCCGGACCGATTGACGACCCCGCAACGGGACAACGCGCGGCGCAGGGCGTACCCGAGCGCACCAACGTGTCCTGCTGCCCTCCATTCAGCGGGTCGCGGCCCGCCGCAGCACCGCGACGATCTCCCCGATGTCGCTCTCGGAGAGCCGGGGCAGTTCGGTGGCGAACTGCTGGTGCGCGGCGGCGATCACTCCCTGCGCCGGCGCGCCGGCCTCGAGCGCCAGCTTCAGATCCTTCGCGGCCAATCCGTACGAGAACTGGGTGGGCGCCTCGGGACTGTCCAGCCGGGCGCGCACCCGCGGCACGAGTGAGCCGAGCGCGGTGCCGCTCAGCGCCGCCAAGGTGGTCTCGGTGGACAGCCCGAGCCGATCGCCCAGCGCCAGCGCCTCACCGACAAGCACGAAGGAGCCGCACAGTGCCACGTTGACCACCAGTTTGACGGCCGCGCCCGCACCCAGTGGCCCGACATGCTGGACCTTGCCGAGCACCTCCAGCACCTCGCTCACCCGGGCCAGAGTCTTGTCGCTGCCACCGAAGAGGATCGCCAACTCGCCGGCTGCGGCGGCGGGCAAACTGCCCTTGACCGGGGCGTCCGCGAGGTCCAAGTTGGGCAGTCGATCGTGCAGCGAGGCGATGTGGTCGGGGCCGACGGTCGACATGTCGACCAGCGTCGCGTCCGGGTCGAGCGCCGCGGCGACACCGTGGTCGCCGAAGAGCACCGCGTCCACGGCGGCCGGGCCGGTCAGCATGGTGATCACCACTTCGGCGCCGGCGACCGCCTCGGCGGGGGTCGCGGCGACCCGGGCCCCCGCCTGCAACCAGTGCCGCCGCCTTGTCGGCGGTACGGTTCCAGACCGTCACCTCGTGATCGGCAGCGACCAGTCGACCGGCCATCAGGGAGCCCATCCGGCCGAGGCCAAGAAATCCGATGCGTGTCATCCGCACAACCTAGCGTCACCTGATGCTCCGCGGCCCACCCCGCTCACCGCCCTCGCCCGCCGGTCGGTCGCGGGTAGGGTTCGGCGGGTGACTGTCGACCGGACGCCGCTCTTCGTGGTCGCCGACGTGCACGGCCACCGTGCCGAACTGCGGAACGCGCTGCACGATGCCGGCCTCACCGACGCGGCCGGGCACTGGTCCGGCGCAGACGCGCGGCTGTGGCTGCTTGGTGACTACGTCGACCGCGGACCCGACGGCATCGGGGTCATCGACGACGTACGGCGGCTGACCGGGCAGGCCGCCGCCGTCGGCGGCCAGGTGCAGGCACTGCTGGGCAACCACGAGGTGCAGTTGCTCGCGGCGTACCTTTTCGACACCACCACCGTGCCCGGCTGGCCGCAGCGGGACGGCTTCCGGGGTGGCTGGGCGCGATTCGGCGGTCGAGACGACGACCTGCGCCGGCTCGGCGACGAGCACATCTCGTGGATCGTCTCCCGGCCGGCCATGGCGGTGGTCGACAACTACCTGCTGGTGCATTCCGACACCACCCGCTACCTGGAGTTCGGCGACAGCGTCGCCGCCGTCAACACCGGGATCGCGGAGGCGCTCGCCAACCGGGACGCCGCCGGCTGGCTGGCGTTCTGCCGGCAGATCAGCGACCGTGGCGCGTTCCGGGACAGCGAGCCGGCCAAGCCCGACGACCCGGTGGCCACCATGCTCGGCACGTACGGTGGCGAGGTGCTGGTGCACGGGCACAGCACGCTCACCAAGCACTTCGGGGTGGCCCCCGACGAGGTGCGCGAGGCCCTGCGGTACGCCGACGGCCGCGTCCTCGCCATCGATGGCGGCGTGTACGAGGGCGGCCGGATCCTGGTCACCCGACTCGAGGGCGGATGAGCGCCGAGCGGGCGACCACCCGTCGGATCACGCGTCGCGCAGCTGCAGCGACAGCAGGCCGATCAGCAGTGCGCCCGCCGCCCACAGGGCCAGGACGCCCAGGCCCTGCCAAGGTCCGATCGTCAGCGACTCCAGTGCCCTCGTCGCCTGGATTTTCAGGCCGGCGGACATCGGTGAGATCCGGTCGATGCGCTTCAGCCACTGGGCGTCCGTGACCACTGCGCTCAGGGTCGGCCCGGTGTACAGCAGGATGAGCATCGTGGCGATGGACCCGGCGGTGTCGCGTAACACTGCGGCGACGCCGTAGCTCAGCAGCGCCACCAGAGCGAGGTACAGCATGCTGCCGTACACCGCCCGCAGCGTCGGCTCATCGGCCAGCGAAAGCGAACGGTAGCCGTTGGCGGCGTTGAAGCCGTTGCCGGGCAGGACCTGCCGGGCGACGAGCAGCGCGCCGAGGACGCCGAGCCCGCCGAGGACGACCACCACGCCGGTGAGGACGGCCGCCTTGCTCAGGTACACCCGCCACCGGCGTGGCACCGCAGCCAGGGTAGCGCCGATCGTGCGCGTGCCGTACTCCTCGCTCATCATGAGGACGGCCAGCACGACCACAGCGATTTGGCCGTACCCGGCACCGGTGAGGCTGAGCTTGGGCAGGTCCTCGAAGCAGGTCGACGGCGTCGGGCACCTGGTGATGCTGGCCGCGGCCGTGACCACCGCGCCGATGCCGACGGTACCTCCGACGGCGGCGAGTACCAGCCAGACCGTGCTCGTCACCGTCCGCAGTTTCGTCCATTCCGCGCGGACCGCGTCCAGCGTGCTCATGCGTCCCTCCGGCGGACCAGCCACAGCGCCACGACCAGCATCGCCACCGCGTACGCGCAAACGACGGCGAGCCCGGCCCAGGGTTGGTCGTAGGCGCAGCCGTCCTGCGGCAGGCAGATGCGCGACACGTGGTCGTAGTGCGGGGTCGTCTGTTGAATCGTGAACCCGGCGGCCGGTGTCAGTCGCATCAGCCATGTTCCAACCGCTCCCGGCAGGCCGGTGGCGAGCAGCTGCGGCAGGAGGAGAAGCACGATGACGGTGGCGACCGCGCCCGCGGCACGACGCAGCACGGTGCCGAGCGCCAGGCCGAAGACCGCGATCGCGGTCAGCACGACGGCGGTGCCGATGACCGCCCGCAGCACCGCTGGATCGGTCAGTGACCAGTCCGGATACCTGGGGGGCAGGTAACCGTTCCGCCGCTGGATCGGTCCGACGACGAGCAGCGCGGTGACCGCGGCCACCAGTCCGAGGACGAACGCGACCGCGCTGACGACCAGCGCCTTGGCTGCCAGGACCCGCCTTCGTCCCGGAGTTGCCATGAACGTTGTGCGCAGCATGCCGTGCCGGTGCTCGGCGGTGACGAACAGGACCGCCACCGCGACGGTCGCGACCAGACCGACGGGAATGCCGGTGAGGCCCTGCGCGACGGTGTCCTCCGACGTCGTTCGCGGCGCGACGTCGCCGGTACCGGTGAGCGTCAACCGGTCGCCGACCCATGCGGCGCCGGGCGACGTGGCCGTTGACTCCTTGATGTCCGGTACGGGGGCGTCGTTGATTTCGTCGTCCTGCCAGCCGCGCCCCGGCTCGCCGGGCTCGGCGCCTGGTGCGCCGACGGGCTCCAGGGTGGGCCGCTCGAACATCGCTCGGGTGAAGGTCGGGAGTTGGACGACGCTGCCGCTGCCGAACTGCCGCTGCACCAGGAACGCGGGCGGTGAGGTGACGAATGGCCCGACCTCGACGGTCTGCGGCAGGCCGGCCACGGTCACCGTCCCGACCGGCGTCCAGGAAACGCCGTCCGCCGACTGGAACGCGCTGATCGTCGCGCCGACCCGGGTGAGCCGGAGCCAGGTCGGCGCGCCGACGGCGGGGCCGGCGACGTCGGTCGTGAAGTTCGACTGCAGCCGGACACCGTGCCCGGCGGTCACCATCACCGCGGCGTAGCGCGCTCCGGGCCGCACGCCATCCTTGATCATGAGCCCTGCCTTGGTCCACGTGGGCAGCTCGATCTGCTTGTCCTGTGCGTCATCCTGAGAAGCACGGAAGTCGAGGGATGTCTCGCTGACCCGGGTGGTCACGCTGCCGTCGCCGGTGAGCGGGCGGTGCACGAAGTGAAACCGGTCCTGCACCCAGGTGCCGTCAGGGCCCGCGACGATCGAGTCCGGGTTGCCGGGTCCGCTGCCCGCGGCGGCCAGCAGGCTGACGAGAACGGTCAACACCGGCGCGGCCAGCAGGGCGAGCGTCCAGCGACGGACCGAGCGCAGCTTCGTCCACTCGGACAGCAGGAGCCGTCCGAAGCCGGGGTGCCCGGGGCCCGGTATCGGGTCCGCGCCGTGGTGCACAGTGGTCATCGGGCATCCCGCCCGTCACGTCCGCCGGTGGCGGCCCCGAACTCGACCGCGTCGCGGGTCAGTTCCATGTACGCCTCTTCAAGGGACGCCCGGTGCGCGGACACGCCGGTGAACGTCACCCCGCGGCGGGTGAGCAACTCGACGACGCGTTCGACCGGCAGCCCGGAAACGATCACCGTCTCCCCGTCGGTGATGGCGGCGAGCGCGCCCGCGTCGGCGAGCGTCGTCATGGCCTCGGTGCGCATGCCCGTCCGTACCGCGACCCGGTCCCCGGACGCCGTAGAGACCATCTCCCGAACGGTCGTGTCGGCCAGCAGACGGCCGCGGCCGACCACCAACAGGTGATCGGCGGTGTCCTCCAGTTCGCTCATCAGGTGGCTGGAGATCAGGACCGCGCGGCCCTGGTTGGCCAGCGACCGCAGCAGGCCGCGGATCCACTGGATGCCCTCGAGGTCGAGTCCGTTGATCGGCTCGTCGAAGATGACCACGGCCGGGTCACCGAGCAACGCGGCGGCGATGCCGAGACGCTGCCGCATGCCGAGGGAGAACCCGCCGACCGTCCGCTTCGCGACCGTCGCGAGCCCGGCCAAGTCGAGTACCTCGTCGACGCGCCGAGCCGGGATGGCGTTGGACCGGGCGAGCCAGAGCAGGTGGTTGCGGGCGCTACGCCCCGGGTGCGCTGCGGACGCGTCGAGCAGCGCGCCGACCGTGCGCAGCGGCCTGGTCAGCGTTCGGTACGGCCGGCCACCGACCAGCGCAGTGCCCTCGTCGGCCGTGTCGAGGCCGAGGATGATCCGCATCGTGGTGGACTTGCCCGCGCCGTTCGGCCCGACGAACCCGGTCACCATGCCGGACTCGACGGTGAACGACAGGTCGTCGACGGCCACCGTCGAGCCGTACCGTTTGCGCAGCCCACGCACCTCGATCGTCACGCCGGGGCTGCACGGGGGAGACTCGGTCATGGCAGTAACGCTAGGCGGCCGGCGCGGCCCGGTCGTCCCCGTACGGAGCCGTCTTCCGGGACCGGGCCCGGGTGACATCGCGGCGGCGGCTCCCCCGCGCGGGGGACGGACACCGGGGGACGCGGTGGATCGGCTGGGCGGCGAGAATGGTGGCATGCGGGGCGAAACGCACGGGCGGACGGCTGCCGCCGTCGGGTGGTTCGTCGGACGGGTCACCAGCCTGCCCGAGTTGCCGGCGGCCGCCGCGGCGCTGCTCGGCTTCGCCGCGATGGTCGAGACCGTCCTGCGCGACGCGGTTTCCAGTGCCCTGCTGCCGGCCGCGCTACTCCTCGCCGTCTGCGCCACCGCGCCGGTGGCACTACTGCGGAGTCGGCCGGTGTCGGCCACCGTGATCACAACGGCGGCGGCAACGCTCACGCTCGCGTTGTACCCGCGGCCGCCGATCGCGGTGCTCGTCGCCGAGGTCGCCGCGCTGTACCTGGTAGGGCGGCGCCGTCGGGCCACCGTGTCCGGCTGGTTCCTACCGCCGTTCGCCGTCTACGCGCTCCTCGGCCCGCCGGGCGGCGGCGTCGACGGGCGGATGTTCGCCTTCGCCGTCGCGGCGGCGACAGTCGGGGCGGCCGGCGCGGGTGCCGCCGTGCGGGCCCGGGCTGAGGCCGCGGTCCGCGACGAGTCCAGCCAGGCGACGGAAAAGGCCCTGCTCGCGTACGCGGCGCGGGGCGAACGCGCCCGCATCGCCCGCGAGCTGCACGACGTCGTGGCTCACCACATATCGATGATCGCGGTGCAGGCGGAGACGGCTCGGCTGACCACACCGGGCCTGCCGCCCGACGGAGCGAAACGCCTCCTCGCGATCGGCGACACGGCGCGGGCGGCGCTCACCGAGATGCGTCGGCTCCTCGGGGTCCTGCGCGACGATACCGAGGAGCCCGGGGTGACCGGCCAGCCCCGCACCCCTCAGCCCGGCCTGCGGCAGCTGACCGAACTGCTCGACGAGGCACGCAACTCGACCGGGGCGGGCGCGCGACTGCTCGTGCGCGGCCGGGTCATCCCGCTCGATCCGGGGGTGCAGCTCACCACGTACCGGATCGTGCAGGAGGCGTTGACCAACGTCCGCCGGCATGCGCCTGGCGCCGCCGTCGACGTCGAACTGGCGTACACGAGCGATGCGCTGCGCGTGCGCGTCCGTGACAACGGCCCCGGGCCGGCCCCCGGACGGGCCGCCAAGGTCGGACACGGCCTGCTCGGCATGCGCGAGCGGGTCGCCACCGTCAACGGCGAGCTGTGGACCGGTCCGACGCCGACCGGCGGCGGCTTCCTGGTCGACGCGGTACTGCCGTTGCCCAAGGAGGCGACCGCGGTCCCGGGTGCGGATCACCGACGCGCCGCAACCGTCGTCGAGTCGGCCGGGGCGGACGGATGAGCGGGCCGGTGCGGGTCGTCGTCGCCGACGACCAGGAGGTCGTCCGGGCCGGCTTCGCCGCACTCCTCGACACACAGCCGGACTTCACGGTGGTCGGCAGCGCCGCCGACGGCGCGGAGGCGGTGCGGATCTGCCGGGAGCGGCGGCCCGACGTGGTTCTCATGGACGTGCGGATGCCGGTGATGGACGGCATCGAGGCCACCCGGCACCTCGCCGCCGCCGGCGGACCCCGTGTCCTCATCCTGACCACGTTCGACCTCGACGAGCACGTCTACGACGCCCTCGGCGCCGGGGCGAGCGGTTTCCTGCTCAAGGACGTCACCGCCGAGCGACTGTTCGACGCCGTCCGGGTCGTCGCGGCCGGCGAGGCGCTCCTCGCGCCGACGGTGACCCGGCGGCTGATCGGCGAGTTCGCGCGGATACGCCCGCGACCGCCCCGGCCCCTCACCCCGCTCGGCGTGCTCACCCCACGGGAGACCGAGGTGCTGCGACTGCTCGCCGAAGGCCTGTCCAACCCGGAGATCGCGGAGCGGCTCGTGGTGGGCGACGAGACCGTCAAGACGCACGTGAGCCGGCTGCTGGGCAAGCTGGGCCTGCGGGACCGGGCGCAGGCGATCGTCGTCGCCTACGAGACCGGGCTGGTCATCCCGCGCGGCAACCCGGGCTGACCGGCCCGTGCAGGCCCGCGGCCACCGTGGCCGGTGTAGCTGGCCGCGAGAGACGAGCCGGCCTCCGATGAGAAGTCACAAATCAGTCGTACTTTGGACCGATCTGGAGTCGCACCACCGTTCGTACGATGGTCCTATGCACTCTCGCCTGCACGCTGTGTTGGCCGAGCCACGTGTGCCACATGCTCCGTCCCGTGTGTGGCGCGACTGGGCGTTGATCGCCGTCCTGGCTCCGGCGATCGTGGTGGAAGGGGTCTTTTGGCCTGATCTGCCGTGGCGGGTGGGCTGCGTCGTCGTCGCGCTCGCGCTGCTGCCCACACTCCTGTGGCGGCGTACGGAGCCGCTCGCGATGGTGGCGATCGCGTTCGGCTTCACGACGGTCGGCCCATTCGTGCTGCCCGGCGATGCCTGCCAGATGTTCACGGCGAGCTTCCTGGTCCTGCTGGTCTCCGCAATGTTCCGCTGGGGCTCCGGCCGGGATGCCGTGATCGGTTCGTTCTTCGTGGTCGCCAAGGTGGTCGCCGCTGGCCTGGCCGGCTCTATCAATGGCGGCGAACTGGTCGCCGGCTTCGCGGTGATGTTCGCCGCCGCCACGCTGGGCACCGCGATCCGCTTCCGCGCCGCCGCCCTGCTGCGCGAGCTCGATCAGGTGAAGCTGTTGGAGCGCGAGCGGCTCGCCCGTGACCTGCACGACACGGTGGCCCACCACGTGTCGGCGATGGCGATCCGCGCCCAGGCCGGCATCGCCGCCTCGGCGAGCCAGCCCGGCGCCGCCGTCGAGGCGCTCCGCGTCATCGAGGCCGAGGCGTCCCGTGCGCTTGCCGAGATGCGCGCGATGGTCCGCGTCCTGCGCCGCAACCAGCCCGCCGACCTGGGACCCAGCCCGCAGGTCGCCGACATCGAGCGGCTCGCCGGCCGCTTCCGCACCGGGCCGGCCGTCGACGTGGACTTCCGCGGCGATCTCGGCGACCTTCCGCCCACGGTCGGCTCCGCGCTCTACCGCCTGGCTCAGGAGTCGGTCACCAATGCCCGTCGCCACGCCCGCCACGCTACCCGCATCGAGGTCAGCGTCGCGGCCGACGACACCTCCGTACGCCTGCGGGTCAGCGACGACGGCGACGCCGGCGCCGCCCGCCCGACCGGCTCGCCCGGTTTCGGCCTGGTGGGCATGATGGAGCGCGCCGACCTGCTCGGCGGCACCTGCGAGGCCGGCCCCAATCGCGACCGTGGGTGGACCGTCACGGCCGTGCTCCCGCGCGAGGGGGCCGGCGCGTGACGGTACGCGTGCTCGTCGCGGACGACCAGGAGATCGTCCGTACCGGCCTCACCATCATCCTGAACACTCAGCCCGGCATCGAGGTCGTCGGTGGGGCTGGCGACGGCCGTCAGGCGGTCGAGCTCGCCCAGCGACTCCGCCCCGACGTGTGTCTCTTCGACATTCGCATGCCCGGCATGGACGGCATCGAGGCCACCCGGGCGCTCGCCGGGCCATCGGTCCCGGAGCCGCTCGCCGTGGTCGTCATCACGACCTTCGACCTCGACGAGTACGTGTACGCGGCACTGCGTGCCGGCGCCCGCGGCTTCCTGCTCAAGGAGGCTGGCCCCGACCTGCTCAGCCAGGCCGTGCACGCGGCCGCCAACGGGGATGCGCTGATCGCGCCGAGCGTCACCACGCGGCTGCTGAAGGCGTTCGCCGACGCGGGTCCAGCCGCGCCGCCGAAGCAGCCCATCGAGGCGCTCACCGACCGGGAGGAGCAGGTACTGGTCGCCGTCGCGCGGGGACGCACCAACAAGGAGATCGCCGACGAGCTCTACATCACGTTGAGCACGGTCAAGTCGCACATCACCAGCCTGATGACCAAGCTCGGTGTGCGTAACCGGGTCGAGGTGGCGATGTGGGCGTACGAGACCAACCGCCGTCGGACGCGTTGGTGACCGGCACAAGTACGACGACCGCGTACGACCATGGGCCGGCCCGATTGCGGCCCATGTGCCGATGAGCCGGGGCGGGTGCCGCGTCCACCATCGATGGCATGACGATGCGCGAGTGGCGGCTACCGGCCGCGTTGATCCTGCTGGGCCTGATACCGATGATCGCTGGTGCGGGACGGCTCACCGAGCTGGGCACCGGACCGGAGGTCACCCCGGCGAACGCTCGCTTCGTCGCCGACCCGCTGCCGGTGGTGCTGCACATCGTCGGCGCGGTGGTCTACACGACTCTCGGAGCCTTCCAGTTCGTACCCGGCCTGCGCCGTCGCCGCTGGCACCGCCTCGCCGGCCGGGTGCTTGTCCCCTGCGGACTGACGGTCGCGCTCTCCGGCGTCTGGATGGCGTTCGCGTACGACCTTCCGGCCCATGACAACGACGTGCTCGCCGGCATGCGGCTCGTCTTCGGCTCGGCCATGGCCGGCTCGATCCTGCTCGGCCTCGCCGCCGCGCTACGCCGGCACTTCGCCCAGCACCGCCGCTGGATGGTGCGCGGCTACGCGATCGGCCTCGGCGCCGGCACCCAGGCGTTCACGCACGCGCCGTACCTTGTCGCGACCGGCGAACAGCCCGATGGGAACGTTCGCGCCGGCCTGGTGCTCGCCGGTTGGTTGATCAACCTTGCCGTGGCCGAGTGGTACCTGCGTCGTCCGGCCCGCGCAACGTCGTCTCGACCGGCTCGTCAGCCGCGTGCTGCTGCCCGATGACATCGTCCGACGGCGACCCCGGGGACGACGAGCCGAATCCGCCGGCCACTTGGCTGCCGCCGCTACGAGCCGACCGCCAGTCGTAGTCCGAGCGCGACGAACGCGACCGCGCAGACTCGGTTGATCCGCCGCGGCCAGCGGCCGTCGGCGAGGCGGCCGGCGAGTCGCCCGGCGCCCGCGCCCAAGGCGATGTCGACCGTGAGCTGCACCGTGACGAACAGCGCGCCAAGGAGCACCAGCTGGGCGGTGGTGTTGCCCGCCGCCGGATCGACGAACTGGGGCAGGAACGCCACGCTGAACAAAATCATCTTGGGGTTGAGCAGGTTGGTGACCAGTCCACGCAGGAAGGCGCGCCCGGCACGACCACCGGGCTGCGACGCATCGGAAGCCGAAGTGCCGGCGCCACGCAGGGCCTGCACCGCGAGGATGATCAGGTATGCCGCGCCAAGCCAGCGGATTGCCGTGAACAGCACCGGCGAGGCTGAGATCACCGCGGCGAGACCGCAGACGACCGCCGCCACATGCACCGCCTCCCCCGCGGCGACGCCGAGCGCGGCCACCACCCCGGCGCGAGTGCCGTAGCGGGTGGCGTTGGCCAGCACGAACATCATGTCCGGGCCGGGAGTCACCATGAGGACGACGATCGCGGCCAGGTAGCCGGCCAATGCCGGCACGGAGAGGCCGAGCACGTCTCAGCCCTCCCCGGCGCCGTCAAGCAGCGCCCGCCTCAGAGTCAACCGGTGCTCCCGGCGGATCTCCGCCTCTCGGTACCGGCGCCGGTCTCCGTCGGTTTCCGGCAGCAGCGGCGGCACCGTACGCGGCTGGCCGTTGTCATCGATGGCGACCATCACCAGGTGCGCGGTGGCCACGTCGGTGGGCGGCACCGCCCGGTCCCACCGGTCAGCGGTCACCTTGACCGCAACCTCCATCGAGCTGCGCCCGGCCCACGTGATGCGAGCGTCCACATGGACCACGTCGCCAACCCGGACCGCCCGGAGAAACGCGGTCTCGTCGATGGCGGCGGTGACGGCCGGTCCGTCGGAATGGCGGGCGGCGACCACCCCGGCGACGGAGTCGATGAGGTTGAGGATCCGGCCACCGTGCACCGTACCCATGAGGTTGGTGTGGTGCTGATCCATGATCTGCGACAGGGTCAGGTGTGACGCCGACGGCGCTCGGCCGGCGATCGTGGCGGTGTCGTGCACAGCGGTAGTCCGTCCCTCGGGAAACCACACCGTCGGAACGCGGACACACGCTGACGAGCACGCACCCACGCACAGCGCGCGCGGCACGTCACCCGCCCAGCCCACCCGCGAGGCCGACGGCAGCGCACACGGTTGTGTACGCGGCACGGGCAGGTCTTCGGACTCGCGGGCATGGCCGGCTGCGCCGGTCTCCTACTGGCCGTCGCTTCCCAGGCCTCTGGCCCAGTGCTGATGACGGCGGTCGTTCCCACTCACCGCTGCGGGGCAGTCCCGGACTCACACCGGGTTCCCTCTTACGACGCCCAGCCAGTCACGACCGGGCGAACCAGCGCCGTCAGGAGCATAGCGGGTCCGCGACGCAGCCCAACCAACGCGACCGCGAGGCAGAGCGGGCGTCGTCATCCACATGATGAAGATATTCAAATTCGTGGTCTTCTTTGACCGCACGCAACTGCCCCTCGTCCTGGGCGTCGACCACCACGTACCTGGCGCGTACGCCGCGGCCGCGCCGCCACCGGCGCAGACCCGGGCAGCGACCAGGCCATTCGAGGTGTCGCTGACCGGCACCGGGTTGATCCAGCGACACCATTCGCGCGTACCGGTGACCGGGGGCCGCGAAAGGCGTCCCGTACGCTCACCCGAACACCTACTACAACCCGTCGTATTGTTTGGCCGCGGATGTCGTAGCCCTTGACGCCGGCGGCACCGGACACGGAGGTACCAGGTGACGGATGGTGACGAAATTACCGCGTGGGCCCTCGCGGCGGGTCGGGGCGACCATGACGCGGCAGCTCGGTTCATCCGCGCCACGCAGCAGCAGGTCCGGCGTTTCCTCGCCGCGCCCGCTGTTGCGGGAACTGTCGCAGCCGGATTCTAGGCTGGCGTCGTGAGCATGAACGGCAACTGGATGCGCGTTTCCCCGGACGAACTGGAATGTGCCAGGACCAACCTCGGCTGGGCCTACGAGATCGCGATGACGGAACGGGACGACAACTCCGGACGCTGGACCGCCACCGACAAGGCATGGAACGGGCTCGACTTCCTACTCGACCGGCTTGGCTTCGGGATTCCGCTGGTCCTGGGAGCCGAGAGGTTCGTGGAGTTGCCAGACGTCGAACCCGACAGCGACGAGATGTTCGACTTCCTCGAAAACCTCGAGGACGACTGGGGCTACGGGCCGCCCTCCTATCTGACACCGGTCCAGGTAGCGGGTGCTGCCTCGCAACTGGCCGCACTCACCGAAGACGATCTCATCCGCGGCGTCGACCCGCAGGAGTTGAAGCGCGCCGAGATTTACCCTGGAACCTGGGAAAAACCCGGCGAGCTGGCGTGGGTGGCGCACTATCTGCCAGGCGCCCGAAGCTTCTTCGCCGCAGCCGCCAAAGACGGCGATGCGGTGATCTGCTGGCTCGACTGAACGCACGCTCATCGGCATAGGGTGCGTCAGGGCCAGTCACGTGACGGCGATAGCCGACCCCTTCGGGTCCGCCGAAGAGGTCACCGCAGCGGATGCGCTGGTCATGGCGCGGTGGTCTTCGGCGGCCCCGTCGGCGCGGCAACCCCGACAACCATGCCCTGATGTCCGCACCGGCTGGGATCACATCAAGGTTGTCGAGTTGTTGAGGCGGTACTCCATCCACGCCACCGAGACTTCCACGCCGCCCGGTAGCGCGTATCGGCCCAGTTCCACGCGCCAGGCATCCTCCAGGTTGGTGGATATCCGGGGGCCGATGACGTCGGGTCTGGTGTCCGCGAATTGACGGAGGACACGGCGGGGAAGAGTGATCTTCCCTCGCCCGCGCAGGGTCGACTCGCCGACATCCCGGCACACCAGGTAGTCGAGATTCGGCTGGGCCCCGATCTCCTTCGCTCCCCCGCGGGCGGGAGCTAGGCCCGTCACCGCGAGTGCGTCCATGAAGGCGATCAGGGGTGCGGCGAGACCGTCGTCGGTGCCCGCGGCCCGCCAGGAGAACCAGAGTGGGATGCGGTCATTCCCCTCGTGTCGAACGAGCATGGTCGGCCCGGTGAGGACCTGATAGTCGCCTGCGCGGTCAGTCAGGCCGGTGAGCTTGTCAAGGCCGGGCTTGCCATTGCCGTTTCCCGTCACCAGCGGCAGGATCTCGGGGAGCAACTCCTGCGGAGCACTGGTCCGGCCCTCCATGTCGTCCCCGCCCGCCGATCGGACACGACGGCGCAGGTCGCTCTCGAACTCCTGGGTTCCTCCGGGTGGGAGCCGGTTGACGGCGAGTTGCAGGTGGATGAAGGCGAGGTCGTCCAGCGAGATGATCGAGCAGGCCAGCACGCCCAGTTCGGGGAACTCGCGAAGGTACGACATGATCGCGCTGGTCGATCCGACGCGGGCGGGTCCGACGAAGGTGATGGGCAGGGAACACCGCGGTTCCACGTCGTCCCATCGGGCCCGGGCCGCGTACTTCTCGGCCCTCGACCGGTCGTGCGGGCGGACCAGATACCAGTTGCCTTGCCGGTGGCCCGGCCGGATGTCGGCCCGCCAGAACCCGTAACCGCGTTTGCCGGCGAACTCCGCGAACGCCTCGGAGAGCTTGAGGCGCCGTTCGGCGCCGGCACGTCGGAGCGCCATGGCGAAACGCACCGCGACGACGGACGGTACCGGCCATTCCCCGTCGTCGGGCCGAGCGGGCAGCTGAACCGGGCCCTGCACGGACAGTAGAGGTGCCTTGTGCTCGGCGGCGATCCTCGATACCTCCGCGATCAACTCGGCGATCGCCCGACTCTGGAAGCTCGACCGCCGGGTGGTCTTCTCCTGAATCAGGATGAGGCCCTCGAACTTCTGCCCCGACTCGTAGATGAAGGTCGGGTTGGGCCACGCGGTGCCCTGGAAGACCCACGAGTCGGACGACCGGTCATCGACTCTGAGTGCCACCGGAAGATCGCTGCCCCGGCGCCGACGCTGCATACCCTGCGGGAGTGCGCCGACGTACGTCCCGATGACCAGCCCGACCCCGTGCGCGGCGGCGGAGAGGGTCTCGCGCGGAGTCTGGCCCGGTGGTGGCGGCGCTTCGCGGCTGCCGTTCGCCACGCCATGGTCGGGTTGCGGTAGCGGAGACCGGCCGGCAGCAACCCGGTCGTCGAACAGGTCACGAAGGTAGCCGCCCCGATCCAGGACGTGGTGCACCTCGAAGTTCACCTGCATCAGGGACTGCCTCGCCATCAGAAATCCAGCTCGGGCGAGATCGGCCAACGCGGCGGGGGAGGCTTCTTCTTCGTCACTCATGATGCCATCCAGTCGATTGGAAAACGGCGTCCGTCGGCACTGGCTTGGCGGCCGGCGTAAGAAGCCATCTCGGAGCGGACAGGCGCGCGGGTGCGAGGTCGCGGTGCTTGGCAAGGCGCCGGTGCAGGATTGCCGCCGCCAGAAGCGGAAGCGCCGTCGTCAGGGCGAGCATCCCGCCCAGCGCGGAGCCGTGGACGTCGGTGGCGATGACCGCGGAGGCTCCCACGGCCGACGCGATGGACAGGTGCGCCAGGCGCCGGGACTGTCGTCGAAGGTGCCCGAGAATCGTGTGTCGCATCGGGAGGTCGAGCCTCGTGTAGAGGAATCCGGGCACCAGCAGAAGTACCGCGACCACCGCGTCCGCGTTAGAGGAACCGTTGGCGAAACGGCCGTAGGGCCACGGACTTCCCGCGAGCAGAGCGCCGACGAGGTAGATCGTGGTGGCCACGGCGAGCGCGAAGGCGATGACGCTGCCTGGGCGCACCCCGGTCGCGTCTCGCAGGGTCAGCGTGCAGGTCACGGAGGTGTGTTCGCCGTCGGACGATCGGGGTGAGGTGCGCCGCCAGTAGGCGTGCGCCCGGCTGCTCGCCTGGTCGTTCTCCACGGAGAAGTCGGAACCGAGCTGCTGTGCTTCGATCTCGTCGGCCGCCTGATCGAGATTGTCGGCGGTCAGGGTGGGGTTGGTCAGCAGGGGCGCCTCGATCCTGTCCTGCTCGTTGACCAGCGGCTCAGCCGACAGGTAGAGGTCCGCCAACCGGCTGCTGCCCCGAAGCGCGGCGTCCGTCATCTCCAGCCCAGCCTGGCTGGCGTCCCATCGCCGGGATCGGAGAAGTTCGGAGAGGCGACCCAGCGCTGACTGCAGTTCGAGTTCCAGCAGGCGGGCCTCGGTCTGCCGCCCCGGCTTGTGCCTGCGTTGCCGGTCCGCGAGGGCGCGCAGATCCGCGGTCAACTCCGTCGCGTTCGCCTCGTCCACGTCGGTCACGAGAGACATCGCCTCGATATGGACGCCGGGCTCGGTTTCGGCGACCACATGGTAGGAGCGCAGGCTCGCGGGGATCCGCGCCAGGTACTGGATGCGGTAACGGGCCGAAGTCGAGCGGGACCAGACGCTGGCGCGGTCGGCGGCGCGGCCCTGCTCGCTCAGATGTACCGGCGCGTCGTAGCTCAGCAGGTGGTCGTCCTTGGTCAGGTCGAGGGCGGTGACCAGGAGGTAGTTGTTGAGGGCCACGTCGAGCAGGTCCGCGTACGACTCGAGCTGCGGCTCGTACTGGCGCAGCACGGACACGACGAGTTCTCGGCAGTCGTGGGCTTCGGAGGCGCCGGCTGGCGGGGGCCGAAGGATGCGGTGCTCGCCCTGCTCGACGTCACCCAACGGCCTGCTGCGTTCGGTCAAGAGCGCGAGCAGGGCGGCCTGGAGCAGCCATCGGGCCTGTTCCTCGCGGAGTAGCCGGCTCACGTTGGACGGTTGGCGCGACTCCGGCCGGCTGGACAGGATGCCCTTCAACAGTCGGTACAGACCCGACGCGAGCAGTCGGGACGTCTCGTACTGGGTCAGTCGGGGAAGTTTGTTCCCGGCCGCGTCAACGACGTCGATCGGCGAGACGCTCAACCTCGAGATGCGCGTCACCGGTACCCAGATGGTGGGCGTAGCGGGTTGCTCCTGTTCCGGGTCGCGGGCGCTGCGGCTGCTGAGGCGTTGGAACAGGTGGCTGGCCTCGCGCTGGCTCGGGTCCAGCAGGCTCAACCGGACGTCCACCTCGGTGGTCCTGCTCGCCACGCCGTGCTCGACGAAGGAGAGCCGTTCGGTGAGCCGGCGAATGTGGTTCTGCCGCAACGCCATGTCGAGGAAGGCGAGACCTACGGCGGCCCCCTCGCGGGACAGCGGGGGCGGCGCCCCCGGCACCGGCACGGTCCGGATCGCCTGCACTAGCGACGGCATACGCGGTGACTGGACCGGCTCGGGACCCACGCCCTCGGTGTCGCCGCGCTGCGCTGGGATACGGGACATCGACCCGGCCGGTGCGACCAGCTCGGATACCTTCCTGGTGCGAATGATCTCCATCCGTCCTCCCTGCTGACGTCCGGGCCACCCCTTGCCAACCAACACCGAATCCATGGCGAAATGACCGCGACTCGACCTGGAGCTTTCACTCGGATATTGGCGGTCCTGGTTGGGCGGTCAGTCAAAGGTACGTTCAGTGTCAGTTCGTGGCTGCGCTGTTACACTCCGCTGAACGGCGTGCAATAAATGCGCTGTGGGGAGCGGAGTCGACTCACTGGGCGTCGAGGCCGACCGCCCCGCTCACCGCGCCAGACACCCGTCCGACCCGGCTGGCCACCGCACCAGGACCGGGCCGCATGGCTGCTCCGCGTCAACCGGCTGCATGGGCAGGAACGAGACTGGGCGGCAGCCACCGGGTTCGCGGACGCATTCCAGGGCGGTTGCTGGCAGGAACGCACCAGCGTCTACCGTATTTCCCGCTGGGAAACGGCTGCGGTACGTGTTCCGTTCCTGGCCGTACGGCGCTACGAGCAGTTGCTCGACCTTCCTGACGGCAGTCTCACTGCACTTCTTGACACCATTTACCGCTACTTCGCACCGGATGTCAGCGCTTCTCCCCTGCTAGCCAGAGGTGCAAATCCGCACGCCACCGAAAAGCTGGCGCGCATTGAGCAACTGTTGGAGCTCATCCTCTCGGACAGCATCGTGACCGGGTCGGAATGGGACGAGCTGACCACACAGCTGGCTGCGGCCCCCCGCCAGGTCATCACGCCACACTCGGCCTGGCGCGAGATGGCGCAGCGACTGCTGTCAGAGATGATCATCGCCGACGGGCTGGCATGGATGCAGCGTCACGAAGCGCTCAATCGACTCCTGGCTCACCCCGTCGGCCAACAGGCCGCCATCGCCGCCTGCGCCGACCTCGCGGCCGACCGAACGGGTCAGGTCTTCGTCGAGACGGTGAGCATCCTCGACGGCAGCTCTCATCCGGACGCGAGCCGGCACCTACTCGCGCAACTCGCCAACCCCACCAACGACCGGGCTCAGTACGGAGCCCTGCTCGGCTGCGTCCGGAAGCTGCGGTACGGACACTTCACCAGACCGCAGCTACAGCGGCTCCTACCGGTCGTCCAAGACCTGGTGCTCGACCCTGCCACCTACGAGAGGGCGCAGCCGCTCGCCGCCGAGCTGCTACGGCGGCTGCCAACGGACTCCGCACGGCCCACGGCGCAACTCGGCCGGGCGCTGACCCTCGCCCCGGCCCGGCCGGCGCTGGAGGCCGAACGCCCTGCCGACGAGGACGCAGCCCGGGTACTGGTCACCCGGCTCGTGGGCGCGACGTTGGTCCGGACACCGTTCGTGGTGCCCAATTTCCACGACCGGCTGCTCCCGGCGTTGTTGGACGAGATGCTGTTCAGCCCGGTCTTCGACGTCCGGATGTACGCCGCAATGCTGCTCTCCGGCACGCCGTATCGTCAGCCTCTCGCCGCGGCGCTCGCCTCCGAGCTGGCCATCAGCGCCGCCAGCGGCCCGACGGAAGAGGCGCTGACCATCATCGAGGCGCTCCGGATCGTCGGTACGTCGGAGCAGCGCCCCATGATCGAACGATTGACCACAGCAACCGGGCTCCCTTCGGTCATCGCCCTCGCCGCCACTCAGGCGATCGGGCACATCGGTGGCCGCAGCAGCGATCACTACTGGAGACAGGCGATAGAGCACCACACCCGCCGGTGGCGACAGAACCGGAGCAACACCCACGCGACCGCCTTGATTGGACTGGTCTACGCGCTGGGCATCGCACGCAACGAGCGGATGCTTCAGCTCGTGCGGAACGACGCCACCCTTCCTGCCGAACCCCGAGCCGCGGCATCGTGGTGGCTGAACCTGCCTCGGCGCATCCTCGACAGCGCCCTCCGGTGAGGGTCTGTGCCTCACGTCCGCCGATCCGATATTCGCTCAGGCCCACCCAAGTGGATCATGTACTAATTGTGTCCGAGGGGCGACGTCGACCACTGAGCCATGGTCGTCGATCTGCATGCCGGAACGGGTGGCCCGTTCCGCGCCCCAGTCATAGAGCGCCTGCAAGACCGGCGCCAGACTGCGGCCCTCGTCCGTGAGGCAGTACTCGACGTGCGGCGGGACGGTCCCGTGATCTTGCCGTGCGACGAGGCCGTCCGCCTCAAGTTCTCGTAGCCGCTGGGTGAGCATCTTCTCGCTCACGCCGGGCATGCGCCGGCGCAGTTCCCCATACCGGTGCACGCCCTCTTTGAGGTGCGCCAAGATCACCGTGCGCCACTTGCCCCCTAGCAGGTCGACGGTCAGCTCCACCGGGCAGCGATACCGCTCGGCCATCGTCACCTCCGCGCCGGGCACGCACCCAATGGTGCGTACTTGATCATCACATCCGGGTGTGCTGGGCTGTTCCCCATGGTGACCGAGTACATCAGGTACCGCCTGCCGCAGGAGCGGCTGGACGGCTTCGAGGCCGCATACGATCGGGCCGCCGCCGCGTTACGCGCCGCGCCGCAATGTGTCGACTACGAGCTCATGCGCAGCATGGATGATCCCTGCCGGTACATCCTGCGCATCACCTGGACGTCCGCGGACGACCACCTCCGCGCTTTCCGGGGCGGGCCGCACTTCGGCGCGTTCTTCGCCGAGATCCGCCCCTACGTCCAGGACATCGAGGAGATGACCCACTACGCACCGACGCCGGTCGCCGGACCCGGTGGCGGCGCACCACCCATGCTGTACGTGTGGGCCGGCGGCACGGACGCGTTCGTGCGGCTGTGCGACGCGTTCTACCAGCTGGTGGTCGCCGACGACCTGCTGGCGCCGCTATTCGCGCACATAGACCCCGACCATGCCAGGCACGTGGCGACGTGGCTGGCCGAGGTGTTCGGCGGCCCGGCGACGTACAGCGCCGAGCGCGGCGGCTATCCGACCATGCTGAACCACCACCTCGGCAAGGCCATCACTGAGCCGCAACGCCGGCGCTGGGTCAACCTCATGATGGACGCCGCCGACGAGGTGGGCCTGCCCGCCGACCCCGAATTCCGGGCGGCGTTCGCCGGCTACGTCGAATGGGGCACCCGGCTCGCACTGAGCAACTCGCAGCCCGGCGCGAACCCGGCGCGGGAGGCGCCCGTGCCGCGGTGGGGCTGGGGTGTGGCACCGCCATACCAGGGCTGACCCGCCCTGCCAGCAGTGCCAACCGGTCAGGACCGTCCGGCCGGGTCGCGGTCAACGGGACGGAGGAGGACCGCTGCCAGGTGGCGATTTCCTGTTGCCTGGCTGCGGATCGACCAGGCGGGTGCTGGCGTCGATGGCGACCTGCAGATTGGTCGAGTAGCGGTAGTTCTTGCTCCGCGCGGCCAGCCGGTGGTCCCTGGTAGGGATCAGCGTGCCGTCGACGATCGCGATCTGATCGACCGGGCACCGGCGGACCGGGGCCAGGGCCAGCAGCGGACCCAAGGTGTCGATGACCCGGTGGGCGGCGGAGTGGACACCCCGAACAGCGGCCCGATCTGCCGCATCGTCAGGTTGGTGCGCCAGTACGCCGCGACCGGCAGTACCCGGTCGGGCAGGTCGACGGCCCACTGCCGTTCCGACCAACCGTCAGCGATGGCGTCCCCGCCACGCTCGGCAACCAAGCGCACCAGCTTACGGAACTGGGCGGGCTGCAGACCGGTGAACGGGAAGATCCACTCCGGCCGGCTGAGGAGATCACCTACACCACGACATCTTCGATGACCGTCCTCATGGGATAGCAGCCGGGTTACGAGACGTCCCCTCGGCGCTCGCATTCGCTTCGGCGACCTTTTCGATCTGCCCGGCTAAGCCGTAACGAGGCAGAGACCGACTGCCGGCTCGTAGCCGGTGTCGTCGCGGCCAGCAGATGCTGCACCTGGATGGTGCTCACTTCGACGGCCACCGCTGCGGCCTTTGCCCGGCCGAGGCCCTTCAACGGTCCTATTCACGGAGTTACTACTCAGCCGACGCCGGGGCGGACTCGACTGACAGCCGGGCGTGGGGTGCGTTTGCTACGACGGTCGTAGCAAACGCACCCGACGCCCGGACAAGCACCTATTCAACACAATCTGCAGCTCACCGGGTCGGTCAACGACATGCTGAAAGGCCAACTCGACCTCGAACAGAACGCGGCGAGCGGGGCCGGCAGCGTAGACAATCTTTTGGGTCGCTGGCGACGTGACTACTTCGGTGTTCTCTGGGAGCACACGTCGACTCGGCCATCCCGACCGAGCGTCTCACCTCCTCCCCCGGCGCCTGGAGGCCTTCGTCCGTGGCGGGTCAGGGTTCAATCGGGCGGACCTGATCGCGGTACCGCTCATAGAGGACGCGATTGTGCGCGTCGCCCTGAGCGAGATTCGCGGACACGTGGACGGGTGGATCGATGCCGCGGCCCAGCAACTGACCGCAGATCAGTTCGGTGAGCAGCTGCGCGATGAGGACTCCGGTGAGCGACGAAACCGCCCCTATCCGAACTCCTGGGGTGATCTCCAATGCCGCATCCCCCGCCGGGGCGCGGTTGTCGATGACCACATCCGCCAAGTCAGCGAGATGCGGTCCGTGTGTCGAACGGGCACCGGCCGAGCGAGTGTGTGCCAGTGAGGTGACCGCCACGATCGGATGCGCGTGCTTGCGGGCCAGCGCCGCCATCTCGATGACGGCGGCGTTAATGCCGGAGTTGGAAACGATCAGGAAGGCGTCGTGCTCGGAGGGCGCGGCGAGGTGGTAGATCCGCTCGGCCAGGCCGGACTCGCGCTCGTACGTCGGATCAAGGATCGGCCCCGGTTCGGCGCCACCGAACATCACGAGATCCTTGACCGCGAGCATGCTGACGGCGGCGAGCCCGCCGGCACGCGCCGCGAGTTCGAGGGCGACGATTCGCGAGTGGCCGGTCCCGAACGCCTGTAATACACCCCCGGCGGTGATGGCGTCGGCGACGAGCCCGGCCGCTGCCTCGATGGCGTCGAGTTGTGTTGCCAGGACCTGTTCGAGTGCGGTCCGGGCGATGTTGGCGTAGGCGGGCTCAGGCACTGATCCTCCTGGGTTGTTCACGGTTTCGGACGGCCTCTACGGCCGTCTCCACGGCGGTCTCGACGATGATCTCGCCGCTGCCCGAGGTGACGGGACTGGCATAGGTTTCGTAGCAGGGTTGCGTGTCACGGGTGGGTAGGTAGCCGAGGTAGCCGTTCGCATAGCCGAGGACCACAATGTCCCTAACCTGGTCCGCCGCTGCGGAACGGATCGTTTCGCCCAGCTCCAGGAACAGCTCGCCGGGAACGGCCACCACCGTGACCCCGTCGAGGTCCACCGCCTCTACGTCGATCACATACGGTTCCGTGCGCTGGCGGGCGGCCTGTTCCTCCGCGATCCGCAGTCCCTGTTGCAGAACCCGGTGGATACGTTCGTCTTCGTTCCCTGGCGGCGGGGCCCGACGCACAGCGACGTCAAGCTCAGCTCGCTGTTTCGGCGCAAGCGCCACTGTTCGCGAGACCGGCGGACGTACCGGCGTCGGGGTACCCCTGCTGACGCGTGGCGACACCGGTTCGACCCGGTCCGCCAGCAAGACGCCGAGCCGATCCACCTCGTCAAGCCCCCGCCCCTGACGGGTGTGCCTGGTACTGATGTCACCGGCCGCACCGGTGGCGACGACCACCCACCTGTCAGGCGTGGACAGCGCCCGGCGGATGCCGCCGTTGAGGTCCGCGCTCACATGATTGTTGTCGGCGGGAAGGATGGTCGGGTGGACCGGCGAGACCACGACCAACCCCACCACGTCGGTACCTGCGGTGACCACAATGGTGTCGACGGGAATGTCCAGGGGACCCGGGTCAGCGATGTTGCGATGACCCGCCAGCTTGGGGACCAACGTGCGGGCGGAGTCGAGTCTGGCGGCACGCTCGGAAGCTATGGCGGATCGCGCGGCCACGAGCGATGCGGCTTCGAGCCGGTCGGCGAGGTGCCGTGGCGTGGCGTCGCCGCCGGGACTGCAGCCCGCCTCGGGACTGGCGTGGGTGTGCGTGGCGGCGACCCAGCAGGACTGCACGCCGACGTCGCGCAGGGCGGTCCGAATACGGTCGACGACGTCGACGTTGACGCAGATCAGGTCCGCGACCACCAACGCGAACCGGTGGCCCTCGTCGGCGAAGGTCACGACATGGACCTCCAGCGGGTCGAGCACGTTCTGGACGCCGTCGGAGCGGTCGACGTACCCACCCATGGGTTCTCCGGGCACGACCTCGAGACGTGCCACCCCGTGTCCGGCCCTCATGCGTCGCCACCGGATTCCTGGCATCCAAGTAGGCGTGCATACGGGGCGGCACCGTTCAGGAGCACCGGACCGCCGTCGAGCGGCTCCGCTCTGGGCGTGACCAGGGGCAGCCCTTTGGCCTCGAGTACGGCCGACAGTGCCTGGTAGAGAGCGCCGCCCGGGGTCAGCAGCCGTCCGCTGAAGGACACCCGGCGTGCTGCCCCGCTGAGCCCGAGTCGGTCGGTTGCCGCTTGCGCCGCGTCGGCGAGATCGGTCGCGGCCTCGACGCAGATCCGGCACGCCACCGGGTCGGCCTGGGCGGCTGCGTCGTTCACCTCGCGGGCGAAGGCCGCCGTACGCGAGATCATGGCCGGGTCCCGGTAGTACCTCTGAAGCGAGGCCAGGTCGACGCCGCCCAGCGCCGCGACGAGGGGGTCGACCAGCACGGTTGCCGGCCCGACCTGGTCGTACGACGCGGCCGCTGCGCGCATCCCGGCCAGTCCGATGGCGTACGCGCTGCCGCGGTCCCCGAGATGGGGACCCCAGCCGTCGAGCCGGGCGTGTGCGCCGTCGGTGTCCACCGCGAGCACGGTCGTTCCGGTCCCGACACATAGCAGTACGCCGGGACCGCCGAGAGCGCCGGCGTGCGCGAGGATGCTGTCCTCCACGACCACGGCCGGGCCGCGGAACTCCCGTTCGAGGGCGACGGCAAGTCGCCGGCGCTCAGCGTGCTCCCCCGGGACGCCGGTCAGGCCGGCTACCACGCCCGACACCTGCGCGGGAAGGGGGATCGTCGCTGCGGCGCCACGAACTGCGGTCAGGATCCGGTCCACGCCGTCCTCATGTGGCCGGTAGGAGAAGCCCGGGCCAACACCGAGGTGGCGGCCCGCCGGGGTATGTAGCAGAAGCCGAAGCTCCGACTTGCCGCCGTCGATGGTGATCGTCGTTGTCAACGCGACATCCCTGCCGTCAGGCCCGCGACGATCTGCTTGGTCGCGAGTGCGAACACCACGGCCAGCGGCACCAGGGCGATCACGAGTCCGGCGAACAGGGTGCCGCGATCGGCGGCGAACTCGCCGAAGAACCGGGTCAGCCCGACCGGGATGGTGTACTTGTCCCCGCTCCGCAGCAGCACCAACGGATAGAAGAAGTCGTTCCAGGTCGGCGCGAACTGGAAGACCGTGGCCACGGCGATCGCCGGCCGCATCAGGGGCAGGACGACCGACACGAACAGCCGGCCCTCGTGTGCCCCGTCGATCCGCGCGGCCTCCTCCAGTTCGCCGGGCAGTCCCCGCATGAAACCCATGATCACGAAAACCGAGAACGGGATCCCGCTCGCCGCGTAGAGCAGTACCAACCCGATCCGGCTGTCGATCAGACCTATCGACTGGAACATGTAGAACACCGGTAGCAGGCCGAGCTTCGCGGGAATCATCAACCCGGACAGGAAGAACGCCGCCAGCAGGGCGCGGCCCCGGAATTTCCACCTGGACAGGGCGTAGGCGGCCATCGCCGAGACGCTGACGCACAGTGCCACCGAAGCGCAGGTGACGGTCAGCGAGTTGATGAAGTACGTCGAGATCGACGCGGTCTGCCACGCGCGCGTGTAGTTGCTCAGGTCGAACGAGCTGGGCAGCCCGACCGGTGCCCGGAGGATATCCGCGTTGGGCCGCAGCGATCCGATCAGCACCAGCAGCAGCGGGCCGAAGGCGACCGCGGCGTAGGCCCACAGGATGAGCTGGCGGCCGGCGGTGTGGAGTAGCGGACGCTGGCGGGTGCCGCGCGGAGGTGGGAGGTCAGCCCTGGCTTTCCATGCCGCGCGAGGGGCGGCGTGCAGTGTCTTCATCTAGTGGACCTCCCGGCGGCGCAGCGCCCGCTCCAAGGCCAGGGAAACCCCGAAGATGAGCACGAAGATCAGCATGGCCAACGCCGACGACTCTCCGATCGCGTTGCTGCCGCCCTGAAAGGCGGTTCGGTAATAGAGCAGGCCCAGCACGTCCATGGCGCCGCCGGGGCCTCCGTCGGAACCACCCAGCGCGTAGACAAGGTCGAAGATGTTGAAGCATCCGATGAACGTCAGCACGGTGATCACGCCGACCGCCGGCATCAGGAGCGGGAAGCGGATGCTCCAGAACGCCCGGGTCGCTGACGCGCCGTCCATCGCGGCCGCCTCCTCCAATTCACGAGGGATACCGGCCAGGGCGGCGCCGAAGATGAGCATTGGTCCGCCGATCCACTGCCAGGCGTTGACCAGGATCAGTACGGGCAGCGCGAGGTCGGGCTCACCGAGCCATGGCCGCGCCCACGCGTCCAGGCCGACTGCTCTGAGCGCGAAATTGATCGGGCCGAAGGTGGGACTCAGCAGGAGCGACCAGATGTAGCCGACGATCAGCGGGCTGATCAGGTAGGGAAGCGAGAAGAGCGTCTGGAACAGCCGCTTGCCCCAGGGATTGCGGTGCAGGAGCACCGCCAGGCCCAGTCCGACGGTGTTCTGGATCGCCATGGTGCCGACGAAGAAGAGGACATTGTGCCCCAGGGCGGCCGGGATCTCGTCGCCTAACGGATAGCGGGTAAATATCTCCTGGTAGTTACCGATTCCGACGAACGTTCCCTGGCGGGTGCCGTCCCACTCGAACAGCCCGTAGTAGAAGGCGGTGACGAGCGGTACCACGACGAAGAAGCCGTACAGCGCGAACGCCGGCAGGCAGAAGGTCGTAATCCACCCTGCCGAGACCCGTCCTGCCCGGCGGCGTGTGCGCCGGGCAGGACGGACTGTTAGTTCTTGGGCCGGAACCACTGATCGACCCCTCGTTGGATGTGTGCGGCCGCGTCAGCGGCGTTGCCTCGGCCGAGGACGTAGTTGGAGAGCGCCTCGGAGGCGAGGTCCCAGGCGGTGGGTGTGCCGCCGGAGAAGTACGCGTAGGTGACGTACGGGCTCGGGTTCGCCTGGTATTCCTTGAGCGCCTGGGCCAGGAGTTCGTCCTGCGGCTCGACGCCCGGTACCGGAGAGATCTGACGAAGCTCTGTGGACAGGGCCCGGCCGAACTCCTCGGTCGCCATCCACCGCACGAGGTCCAGAGCCGCGTCCCGGTGGGGCGACTTCGCGGAAACGCCGAACGACCCGTCGACATAGCCGGGCACCAGCGTCTTGTCGACCGCCGCACCGGGCGCAGGCGGGGCGTTGAAGATGCCCAGGGAGAGCTGCGGGTTAGCCTTCTGAAGCCCAGCGAGCTCCCACACACCACCGGGGAACGCGGCGGCCCGGCCGGAGGTGAACAGTGCCAGCGCGTCCGTGTAGCTCACCCCGGACGCCTGCGCCGGCCAGTACTTCTGGGTGCTTTTCCAGGTCTCGAGGGAGTTCACCCAGGGCGCGTCGGTGAACTTCGCCGAGCCGTTGAGCATCTTGGTGAGGTAGTCAGGGCCGCCGTACATCGTGGCACCGAAAATCTCCTGCTCGATCGGCAGCATCCATTTATCGGTCACGGTGTTCGCCAGCGGGATGACGCCAGCCTTGCTGAGCTTGTCGAAGCCCGCGATCATATCCGCCCACGTGGTGGGGGCGGCGATGCCGTTGTCGGCGAAGATCTTCTTGTTGTAGATCACGTGCAGCGTCTGGAGCGCGAACGGGACGCCGTAGATGCGCCCGTCTTTTTCGCCCCTCGCGCCGTCGAGGATCTGCTTCGGAAAACCGCTCAGCTTGTCGACCGGGCCGTCGAGGGGCACCAGGCTGCCGGCGCCGACCAGCGGCTGGAGCAGCCCGTAGGAGCGAAGCTGCGCGACGTCAGGGCCGCTGGAGTCGGTGAGGCCGGTCTTGAGGATCGTGTCGTACTCGGTGTTCTTGTAGGGGAGGTACTCCACCTTCACGCCCGGGTGAGCCTTCTCGTAAATTTGGAAGATCTTCTTGTACGCCGCGACATCCTCCTGTCGCCAGCCCCAGACCTTTAGGTTGACGGCGTCGCTGCCGCCCCCGCCGCCTGGCGCGCACGCAGTTAGGGCGAAGGCAAGCAGCGCCGCCGCCCCCAACACACCGCGTCTTCTGGGCATCGCATCTCCGATCGTCGTGGCCGCCACCCGCTGAACGTGGCGAACGAGCCGAGGTTAATACTGGTATAGACCGGAGGTCAACGGTTTCGCCGACGTCGCCAGCCATCCGGGGAGTTGGCCCGTACGATGACGGCAAAGTTGTGGGAAGGGGAGCGGTCCGTGCCAAGGACGCGACACGAACCGAGCGACGGGGCGCTTGAGTCTTTGCTGGCGGAGCACACCGGCAGCAAGGGCGAGCACATCAGGGACGTCCTCACCACCATGGTGCTGAACTCGCGGGACGGTGCGCTGCTCCCATCGGAGCGGGTCCTTGCCGAGCGGTTCGGAGTCGCCCGGATGACCGTCCGGGGCTCCATCGATGCGCTTGAGTCGAAGGGAATGGTCCGGCGGGTGCCCGGGCGTGGGACCTTCGTGCAGCATCCCACGCTGACCCACTCGGAGATCTTCCGCTCGTTCAGCGAGGACATGCGGATGCGCGGCATGACACCGGGGGCCAAGTCGTACCGCGCCCGCACCCGCCCGGCCAGCCGCCTGGTCGCCGCCAACCTCGACATCGCCCCGGGCGACCCGACCCACTACATCGAGCGGATCCGTACGGCGGACGGCATCCCGATGGCGCTGGAGCGGACGAACCTCTCCGCGGCGCGGTTCCCCAGCCTGCTCAAGGTGATGGAGCGCGACGACTCGCTGTACGAGGTTCTGGGCCGCGTCTTCGGGGTGCGGCTCGAATCGGCGCGGCAGACCGTCACCATCGCCCGGCTGACTGACACCGAGGCGAACCGACTCGACGTCGCCGAGGACGCCCCGGCGTTCCTGATCGAGCGCATCTCGGTCGACAACATGGGAAAGGTCGTGGAGTACGGGCGGTCGCTCTACCGCGGCGACCGCTACGCCATCCGGATGCACGTCAGCCCCCCGTCCCAGGGAGGCTGACGCGCATCCGGCGGCCCTTCAGCCGAGACCGGTGAGGTAGTGCGTCTCGAGTTCGGCTGCGGTCAGGGCACGGTCGTAGATCGCCGCCTCGTCGAGGTCGCCCTGCAGCCGCTGGGCCGTGTCGTCCCCGCGGCCACCGAGCTTGACGCTCGCCGTACCGCTGCCTGGCGACACCGACGTCGCGACGCTGTTGTCCGCGACACCGTCGAGGTACACGGTCAGTCGTGACCCGTCGAAGACGGCGGCGACGTGGTGCCATTCCTTAGCCGTCAGCCGGGTACGGCCGGTCACGAGGCCAGACCCCTTCCCGGCAGCGCCGAGCGACCACGCCTGCAGGACGCCGTCGGTCACCCGCAGGGCGTAACCGTTGATCGCCGGCCCGGCGTAACTCTCGATCACCGCCTGCCCGGGTGCCGGGGCGAGCGTGTCGAGCTTTACCCACGCCTCCAGCGTGAAAGCGCCATGAAGGTCGGCCCGGGGGCTTCGTGGTGCCTCAATGTAGCCGGCGGAGAGGTCCGCCGCCCGGTCACCGGTGATCGCACCCTCGGCGTCCGGATGCGCGCCGGCCAGGTAGGTCCCGTCCTGCCCGCTGGCGGAGCTGTCCGCGGCGGTGCTGGAGACGGCCGCGTCGCCGAGCCTCCAGTAGCCGGCCGGGTCCGCCCCGGTCACGATATTCGGGTAGCTCTGCTCCCCCACCAGGATCGGCAGCGACACCTTCACCGGTGGCGCGCCTTCCTCGTTGAAGGCCACCGTGACCTGGTAGCGCCCTGGCTCCGCGCCAGCCGGGACAGTGACCTCCACCGGCACGCTCGCGACGATGGTCCGGCCACCCGGCTGGGCACGGAACACCTGCGTCGCCGGGTCGGTAGTCCAGCCGTCCGGGCCCGTGGCGGTCACCCGTCCACTGACCTTGTGATCCGCGAACACCTCGAAGGAGACCTGGAACCGCTTCGTCTTGCCTGGCGCGATGAGCGACCCCGGCGGATCGACCGAAACGGTACCGCTGAACACGTCGGAGTAGCGCGGGGCGATCTCGTAGACGCGCGGGGCCGCGCTGCCCGGCGCCCACCGGATCCGCACCGCGCTGGCCGCCAGGTCCGCCGCCGGCACCTTGGTGAACCCGTCAGTGAGCGGTCCGAGATTCACCCAGGCGCCATCGACCAAGGCCTGGATCATCCCGTCGGCGGGAGCGGCCGCGTCCTGCACCACGGTCACCGCCGACAGCCGGTGCGGCTTGGCGATCGGGACCGTGATCGCATCGCCGTCCTGCGGCTTGCCGGCCGCGACGTAAGCCGTGTCGTCGCGCCGGTCGCTCAGGTTACCCAGCGCGGACCCTTGGGCGGCAGCCGGTAGGCCCGTGGGGGTCTCGAGATCACCGTACCAACGGTCACCGATGTAGCCGTCGCTCTGAGAGGCCGCGAAGCTGAGGAGATCATCGACCGGGCCGGGACTGATCTGGTGCGACGTCCCGTCGAGGATGCCGCGGGCACGCGCCTGCCCCCGCCGGGCCAGCCAGGCAGCTTCGCCGTCCCCCCGGTCCTGCGCCCGGAGCACGCCCAGGGCCGCCCGACCCGCCTGGCCGGTCGTGCCGACCCGGTCTAGCCAGGGCCCGATCTGCTCGAGTAGCCGAGGGTTGTCGAGTCGCGCCCGGAGTGTGGTCGGGAGTTCCTCCAGACGGCGCAGCTCCCGGTCGAGCTGGTTGAGTTGGGCGTTTACTGTCCGGCCCGCCGAGTAGTCGGCGATGAGCCGGTTGATGAGAGCGGCGAACTGCGGCCGTGCGGTGTTGTCCAGAGCGCTGGCCTTGTTGTTCTCCGCGAAAAGCCGCAGCTCGTCGTACGCGTCGCCGCCGACGATCTGAAGCGTCCGAGTCCAGGAGCGTTCCGCGTCGTAGGCCCCGGGGTTCCAGGCGTAGTCGGCCTGGGTGCCGAGTGGGATCTGCGAGGCCTCCTGGTGCTGGACGAGTTCGTTGAACGAGATGCCGACGACGTCGTCCGCCATGCCGGCGTCACGGTTCACCAGTGGGCCCAGCAGCAGTCGGTTGGGGCTGTAGTCGTTGACCGGGTAGTTGTCCCAGATCATGATCCGGTGCCGCGGCCAGGCGTTCTGAGCGGCCCGGAGGTCGTCCTCCGTGATGCTCGACGAGACCACTTCCGGGCCTGTCCAGTAGAGGTCGACCTCGGTGCTCACCAACTCGTCGAACCGGTTCTTGTACGGCGTGGGCGTCATGCCCCAGTACTCCGTCGGCACGGCCACCATCCGGCTGGCGCCGGGACGCTTTTCGATGAACTCCCGTTGAACCAGGTTGGTGACCCCGGCCTGAGCGGCCGCGAGCGGCGACGGATCGCCCTCGTAGGCGTCCCGGTCCTCTTGGCACGCGAAGTTGCCGGACACGTCGTCCCAGGCGATGACGTAACTGCGGACCCCGATCTCCGACAACTGCGCCAGGCGTGCCAGCAGCTTGGCCCGGTCGGCCTCGCGCACGTGGCAGATCCCCTGGCCAGGTGCCAGGGGCGCCTCCGGCGAGATCCGGTACACAAAGTCGACATGGCGGGACGTCGCCAGGTCGACGATCTCCTTCAGCCGGCCCAGCTCCGCCTCGTCGTACAGGGAGTCCCAGTGCGATCCGGTACGCAGATCATCCGCCGGTCCGTAGAAGAACTGGTTCATCTTGTGCCGGGCCAGGAACTCGATCTGTGAGCGCCGGTCCTCCTGCGACCACACCGGTCCGTAGAACGACTCCATGCCCCCACGGACCCGGTAACCCGGCCAGTCGCGCACCGCCACGCCGTCTACGGCCACCCGGGAGCCTTTCGACGTGAGCAGCTGACTCAATGACTGAACGGCGTAGAAGGTGCCAGCGCCGTCCACACCCGAGAGGACGATCCGCGGTCGGCCGAGCCGATCGTGCCCGGCCACCAGCACGTACCCCTCACCGGGCAACCCCGCCGGCCCCTCCACCCCGAGAGCATTCAGCGCGGCGGTGCTTGCCGACGTCTCGCTCGGACCGCCGAGGAAGATCACCGGACGCGATTTCGCAGTTTCCGCGCTGCCGACGACCCTGGCGGTGACGCCGCGCGTGTGGAGCACGTCCACAAGAGACGCCTTAGCCGCCGGATCTACGGCCGCACCCGCGACGACATCGACGTTGTCGGACAGGACGACAGAGCCCGGACGCGGCTCCACACGCTGCGGCGCCGGAAGAATACGCGCGACGCCCACCCGATCAGGAACTTGGGCCTCGCCCCTTGCCGGCGGAGGGTTCACCAGGCCAATGACGAGCGCGACCGATCCGGCCAATACAACGGTGCGGCGATAGCCACGAGACGAACGCAACAGAAACATCAAACCTCCACTCAATCTATTTGGGCCAGCCGTGGTTCGGGACGTGTCTCGGCGTTGCGTGCGGTGAGGGAGCCACCGCAAGGACTGACCAACATGACGTCAGCAGGGACGAGGCCGGTCGGCGGCTGCCGCCTCATCGAGGATGGCGTGCACCTGCCAAGGCCGGCATGCCCGCGCCCCGCCCAACGCCGAAGTCAAGGGCCACCATCAACCCGGCGTGCCCACCGAGTAGTGTTGCGCGATCTCGTCGGCAGTCAGGGCATGGTCGTAGACGGCAACCTCGTCGAGCAGCCCAGCGAGCCTGGTACCGGCGTCGTCACCACGGGCCCCCAGCTTGAGGCTTCCGGCCCCGTCGGTCGGGTTCACCTTTGTGGCGGCCGAGCCGTCGAGTCGTCCGTCGAGGTAGACCGAGATGGTCGACCCGTCGTAGACCGCGGCAACGTGATGCCACTCGTCCGGTGTGGCGACCGTCTGCCCTTCGACCGACGCCAACTGCCCGGCTACGCCCAACGTGAGGGCGCCTATTTTGCCGCCGGGCAGGACGCGCAACACATAGCCGTTGTAGGCGGGGGCATCGTATTTCTCGACCACGCTGTACTGCCGGCAGACGTCATTGAGATTCACCCATGCCTCGAGGGTGAACGAGCCGCTGACGCTCAGCGAGGGTGAGTCCGGTACGGGGATGTGGCCGTCGGTCAGCTCGGCGGCGGTGTCCGGGTCGCCCGTCAACGCGCCTGGGCGGCCCAGTGTCACTGCGTCTGTGTAGGCGCCGGGGTTGCCGGTGCCGGAGGAGTCCTCGGCGCTCGTGCCGGATCGCTCACCCAGCCGCCAGTAGCCGACTGGTTTGTCGGCCAGCACCTGTGCCGCGTAGGAGGACTGGCCGGTGACCGCCGGCTGCTGACGTGGCGACGTGTGCCTGGGTGCCGAGCCTGCCGGAGCCGACGATGAGGTGCTTCGCACGGTAGTCCCATCGGACTGCAGTGCATGGAGCGACTGGCCGGGGTTGCCGAGCACGCCCTTGACGTAGTGGGAATCGATTTGGCCTGGGGTCAGGGCCTTGTTGTAAATCGCGACCTCGTCCAAGCTGCCGACGAAACGGTCCAACGCGTCGTCTCCACGGGCGCCCAGCTTGAGGCTGCCCTTGCCGTCAGTCGGTGCGTTGGCCATCGGTGTGGACGCTTGCAGCTGCCCGTCGATGTAGGTCCGCAGCGTTGTTCCGTCATACGCTGCCGCGACGTGATGCCATCGCCCCTGCTGGACACTGCGGGGGCTGGACGCACTGGACTGCGCCTGGTCGGCGGCGGTGAGCGCCTGCAGCTTGTTGCCGTTGACCAGTCGCAAACCGTAGCCGTTGCGCGACGGCAGGCAGTCGCTGCCGTCGTACTTCTCGATGATGCCCTGCGGTCCACCCGCGGCGTCCTTGACCCACGACTCCAGCGTGTAGGCACCGGTGATGCTGAGCGAGGCGCTGTCAGGAATCTCAGCATGGCCGTCGTCCAGCCGGACTGCGGTGTCGGCAGAGTCGGCGATCGCCCCTGGCTGGGACCGGCCGACGCTGCCACGGTAGGCACCAGTGTTTCCGTTGCCGGAGGCATCGACCACCGGCTGGCCCGGGGCGTCATCGAGCCGCCAGTAGCCCACCGGCCCGTCCCGTTTCACCAGCGCGGCATAGTCCGTTGGGTCCGGCCGGGCGACCCGGACCGACAGCGAGGAGGTCCGCGCCGTACCACCGGACGGTCGGGTGACCACGTCGATCCGGTAGTTCCCGGGTGCCGCATCAGTGGGGATCCGGACGGAGGTCGCGAGTTCGGACCAGGCCAGTCTCTGGTTGCTGTTCACGCTGAACGGCAGCTTGGAGCCGTTGACCGTCCACCCGGCTGGAGCGCCGACCTCGGCGGTGCCGCTGACCGTGCCCAGCCCGAGCGCCTCGACCTCCAGGTCCAGCGCAAACGTCTCACCCGGCTCCAGCAATGGACGCGGAGTTGTCACCTTCGTGGCCTCCGCGCTCGGTGCGTCGGCCACCTTCGTCGCCCGGTATGTCGCCCGGACCGTGATCGCCGTCGTCGGCCGGTCAAGGTCGACCAGCTCGCGCGCGGCGTCGAACGTCACCGGTCGGCCGTCGACAGTGACGCCGGTCAGCTGGTGACCGCGCGGCGCGCGCAGGTGCAACACCACGTCCGTCAGCGGCGCCCGTCCGGCGGCCGCGCGGGGTGGGTCGACCCGCACGGTCAGCCGGCCGTCCGTCAGCTTTGACGAAGAGGCGAACCCGACGTTGCCGAAGGACGTGGGCAGGTCGGCGATCTCGATCCGCTCGCCGTCCGCGAGCCAGGGCCGCGGCGTAGCCGGCGCCAGGTGCAGCCGGGTCGGCATGCCGTCGGCGTCCAGGTCCTCGCTGACCAGCAGACCGCGCAGCGCCTCCAGGTAGGTGGCGTTGTTCGGCGACAACGGGGGCCAGTACTGCGACCGGTAGTACTCACCGAATTGCGGGCACGGCGAGATCGTGGCGCCCTCGCCGCCGACGAAGGTGTGCGGCGTGAGGTCATGCGCGAGCATCCCGTAGAAGCTCAGGTCGAGGCGATCGGACTCGGCATTGTCGGCCAGGAACCGCATCAGTGAGTAGCCGTATTGCTGGTCGATGCCGCTGGACTTGTATCCAGGCACCGCTGGCCATTGGTTGTGCGGGATGTTCTGGCAGACACCGGGATCGGCGGTCGACAGGTTGAACCTTGTGAGGCCGAGGAACAGCGACCCGTGCTTGTAGAGGTAGTCCCGCAGTCCGGTGGCTGTCGCGCTGCCCGGCTCGAACAGCCCGGTCGCGAGGGCGTACGGCATGATCAGGTTCCAGTAGCTGCCGAGGAAGTTGGTGGTTACCTTGTCGTACGGCTTCGACGACTCGGGGTCCAGCAGTGCGATCGGCACGAACATCGAGCCGTCCGGCAACACCGTCTTCGACTTCTCCACCGCGCCCAGCAGCGACGAGCGTAGGCCGGCCGCCTCATCGAGGAACGGCTTCGCCTCGTCGGTACGGCCCAAGAGCCGCAACGCGACACCGACATCGCGCAGACCGCGCCAGACCTCGGACTGGTGGTGCAGGCCGTAGACCGGCTCCGGGATGTCGGAGGCGTAGCGGGTCTTGGCCAGCAGACCGTTCGGGTCCGCGAGGCGTTGCCGCTTGAAGTCGGCGAGCCAGTCGCGGAACATCGGTAGGTTTTCCTGCAGCAACGACCCGTCGTTGCTCTGCAGGTAATACGTCGCCACCGTCTGCAGCTTGATCCCGCGCTCCCAGGACAGGAAGAAGCTACCCTGGCCGCGTCGCAGCATCTCGGTGAGGTTCGCGCGCGCCTTATCCTGGTAGCCGAAGTCGCCGAGCGAGGTGACCGTCGCCGTGATCTCCGGCACGAAGGCGAAGGACTTGTCCAGCGACTCGTAGCCGTTTCCGACGGTCAGATTGAAGCCCATCACCAGGTTGTTCAGAAGCGTGCTGCGCATGGCGTCCGCGGCGTACTTCTCCGGGATCCGGACCTTGGCGCCGGCGTTAAGCTGCGTCGTCCAGTAGTCGCCCGTGCGGGACTTCGCGGCGTCGTACAGCGCGGCCGACGGACGTACGGTGGTGAGCTCGGCCGGCTCGTTCGGCACGATCAGGTACAACTCGGCCTTTCCGCGGCTCAAGTCGGGCGTGAAGCTCAGGTCAGGCGCGGACCAGGTCGCTGCACCGCTGAATGCGACCACGGCCTCTCCATCGAGTGTCAGCCGCCCAGGCTCGGCGACGACGTCTGCGACCTTGTCGCGGCTCAGGTTGAGCCGGAGCCGCGGGTGCGCCTTCGCCGGCCCGTTGACGACAAACCGGAGCATGCTGACTGCCGGGCCGCCCGGGGTGAGCTCGGTGACGAACGACTCGCGTTCGTAGCGAACCCCGGCGGCGTCACGATAGGAGTTGGAGAGAATCGGCAGGTATCCTCCGGTCAGGCGGGGGTCGCCCGACCTCACCTCGGCCTGGCCGTAGCGCTCGGCCCCGCCCGCGCCGACGAAAAAGCGGACGCGCTGAGTCGCCCGCGCGTCCGACCATTGCGACATCAGCTCGCTGCCGTCAGCGACGTGCAGCGAGAAGTCCCGCTCCTCGGCCCACCGACTGGGGTCCGGCGCCGGGTAGGTAAAGGGCAGGTAGTACCAGGGCGAAGCGGCGTCCGTCGTACCACCGTGGTTGGCCGGCACCAGCAGCGGCTTGACGTTGGTCATGGTCGGACCGTCGGGCAGGTCAAGCAACTTCTCGCCCCAGTGGTCGGATCCCTGCTCCAGCGCGCCGTTCACTCGATCGACGTAGCCATCGGGCAAGGTCAGATCACCGCGAGAGCCGGACTGATCGTGAGCCGTTTGCTCGCTGGCTGTCTGCTCACCGACTGCCTGGACGCCGGCGGCCTGGACCTCCTCGGATACCTGCGCCAGCAAGCTGGCCGCCAGAGTCACCACCGTTAGCAGCGACAGCCCCGCTCTCACTGTCGATCTCGTAGCCATTTGATCCACCTTCATGTGGATTACCGCACGGAATACCGGACTAGTCCAGTAACTCTGGGGCATGTTCCACGGCGGTGTCAACACTTTGGCCGGCAGCCGCCTGCGCGAGGATGCGTCGCGGTTGATCGGCGCTTGCGCGAGCCGTCCAGTGTGAGCCGCTCGTTACTGGATGAGCTGGTCCCGTCGGCGTGGCACGACGTCGAGCAGTACACCAATAATCCGATCGAGGCTGCTCACAGCCAGCTGAAACACCGGTTGAGACCGATGCGCGGTCTACGAACGGATAAGACGGCACAAGTGATCATCCGGCCACACGTTCATGCAGAACCTCCGCCGCGGACATTACGAACTCGCTGCTGACACCCGCCGGCAACACGGGTGTCTGTGGCCTTCGCCGCCCCCGGAGCTGACTCGCGTCCGGTGCGCTACTGCGGGACCGGCGCGCCATCCGGGCCGAGCTGCGGCCGCAGCTGCTGGACCGCAGTCGCGTCCACCTCAGCGGCCGGGCAGCGACTCCCCCTCGGGGTTGCGGCGGCCGCATGGGGTGCCCGACCCGGGCCGGGTCGCGGTGGACCCCGCGGTGATACGAGCCGACGGTGGTGAGGCGTGTGGGACCTGGCCGTGCTGCGTGGCCAGGAGGAGCTGTTCGGGCCGGACGCGTCCGACCCGACCGCCTGGCGATTGATGTCCGGGATGGACGTTGTGGCGCTCCGAGGCTGGGTCAGGTTCGTATTGCGGCGCGGGAGGTGGGCCGAGTGCGGCCGATCAAGACCTGCAGCGGCCTGCCGCAGAGGACCGCGCCCCGTCTGCCGGTCCCGGGCGTGGTCCTGCATCTGGACGCCTCGGCCGGGGCCGACGAACCTTCTCCGGACGTCGTCAATGTTTTGCCCGGTTGGCAACTACCCGGGCGGCAGGCCAGGAGTCTCCCCCCGCCGGCGTCGGCCACGCCCCACGAGCACCGCTGCGCGACCGAGGTGCGGTCACCGTTTGCAAGGGACAGAGAAGGGCTGGCGACGACGACCATTGAACCAATAACGTACCCAGGTCGGCAATATAAGTCATTGACCTATGTACTGTATTTGAGTGTAGAGTTACGCCATCGGATCTACGTATGGAGGTCCACACCTCGGCGGAACCCCGGTGACCGAACAACACGGCACCCACCCGGCAGCCCTCAGGCCCGGCAACGGCCGCAGTCGATCGCCAAAGCCGACGACGATCCGCAGCCGTCGGATGCGACCAAAGAGCTTGGCCTGTAGATCCGGTCCCGCCCGTCCGCACAGGCGAGCGCGAGTGCCAGGGACGAAAGAAGGAGAAGAATGGGCAAAGCACACGATCTGAGCCGCCGGAGTTTCCTCGGGGCGGCCGCGGGAACGGCTACGGCGGCAGCGATTGGCGCCACCGCGAGCCCGGCGATGGCGGGGGGTGGCGTCGCCGAGGGCCAACTCCAGCCCGAGGGCCAGGCGGACGTGGCCGCAGCCGGCCATGGCGGCAAGTCCGTCGCGGCGATCACCTACCGGACGACCCCCAGGCCCGGCTGGGTGCCCGACGACTTCGTGGCGCCGAAGAACGCGCGGCAGCAGTTCCTCACCATCGACGCCATCGACGGGTTCAAGGTCGACGCCGTGCTCTTCGAACCCCGTGACAGGAAGCCGAGCGACACCACGCTGGTGCTCAGGGTCCACGGCAGCGGCGGAAACTACCTGGGATTCGAGATGCCAGGGTTGTCGGCGGCGGGCTATGCCGTACTGGCGATCAACACCCGGCAACACGACGACAACGGCGAGACGGACAACTTCTTCGACATCCGGAAGGACATCGAGGCAGCCTTCTTCACCGCCGTCGATATGGGATACAAGAAGATTGTCCTGAACGGTCGCAGCCTCGGCAACATCCAGGTCCAGTTCTACGCCGCCACGAACTGGGACCCCCGCATCCGCGGGGTCATCCTGCCGTCGATGTTCGCCAAACTGCCGTGGAAGTCGCGTCATCTCCTCACTCAGGACGAGCAGAACTACAACCAGCTCTTCGACGAGTCGATGCGGTTCCTGGCGGCGGGACGAGTTGACGAGATTCTGCCGACCGAGATGCGCGGTGGGGGCGGAAGTCCGAGCCGGACGGGTCCGGTGACCGGGCAGCATTTCCTGTCCTACCGGTGGGAGGCCACCAGCGCCGCGGACGGCACCTACTGGATCAAGCGTATTCCCATCCCCATCCTCATGATGCGTGGCGACCAGGACACCACCATCCGGGACTTCGAGCCCAACTGGCTGCTGGCCGAGGCCAACTCCGAGGGCTCGCTGGTCCCGAGCATCAAGTTCGTGGAGATCCCCGGCGGCAGCCACAGCCTCAACGAGAACCCCGAGGCGGTACTCGAAGCCGAAGTGAGCTGGCTGAAGAGCCTGGGGCTCTGATCGAACCACCCCTGGTTGCTCCGACCGGGGCCGGCCAGTGGACTGCCGTTGTCGAGCCCGGGCATGCCGATCCGTCGCACGGACGGCGCCTGCCTCGAACGACGGCGGTCCGCTGCTGCCCGACGAATCGGCGCTGACCGCCCTCGGGCCCGGGACGTTCTGACCCGAGCGGGACGCCACTGGCCCACCAGCCTCAGCGCGTTCCGCTCGCTCGTCACGCGCTGCGGCAAGGCTATCGAGCCGAGACCGATCACTTCGGTCCTCCCCCGGATGGCTTTCGAAGCCGCTTGCGTCTGTGCCGCGTGGTGGGCCATAGTCACCCCATGATCTCTTCACGGAAGGGCGGCGACGCCCAGGCGCGATGAGCGCCCCCGCGCGGCGCAACGACGCCGCGATGCCTGCACAGGCCGTCTACAGCAACAACGTTCGTGACCTGTGGCAGCAGGCCGTCGGGATTCGGCAGGAGTGGCTTGGCCACGCCTTGTCCACAGAACCGGCTGACAAGCCGACCGCCGAACGCTGTTTGACCGCCATTTACGCCAGAATGAAGCGGCCGCAACCCCGATTTGAATGGGTCGAGTCGCCCGACAAGGCACGCTCCCTGATCACCGGATGGCCCACCCTCGACCAACTCTACGAGTGGATCCGCGACCCTCGCCCGCGCGGAACACCACCACTGGCGAGCGATCTCGCAATGGTCACCTCGCAGCTCCGTGGCGCGCTGAGCGCGAGCGTCACTCACACCGACCCGGAGCTGTCACCGATACGCGCGGGCAAGACCAAAGAACCATGGCCCGAACTGGCGCCGCTCCACGCGCTCGACAGCGGCGTTTCGCTCGGTGTCGTGCTGCACCAAGGCGTACGCACGGCACTGCACCGGAGCCTCGCGCACGGGTACTACCTACCCGTGCGTGCCACAATGGCCGGCGGCGGTCCGGTCCCCGTTTGCTGGTACGGCCAACAGGACGCGTCCTGGGTCGCCTACTACGACACGCTGCATCGGCTTGGTCTTGCCCGGTACGGGCCGAACGAGGCCGAACACCTCAACGCGTGGGCCAACCTGGCCCGCTCCTGCGGCTGGTGGTGGCCGGCCGAGGACGTCTGCGTCGTGGTGGACCGGCCCCAGGAGATCCGAACCGAGCCGGTCTCCGCAATGGTGCACGAGCCGGTCCGATTGCGACCTCGCGGTGTGCGCTACCGCGACGGCTGGCAACCGCTCCTGAAACTGTGACCTGAGCCGACAGCCGGCCGGGTCGGGGCTCCCATCAGGCCCGGCCGGCACCGTCGTCCACAAGCCAGCCGCTTCACCTACGTCTCCGTCCACGGACAGAGCACACGAGACGTCGCGGGCAGGCTAGGAAAAGTCGATTCCCACGTACTTGCTCTCGAGATATTCCTCGATTCCCTGGGTTCCACCCTCTCTACCCAGGCCCGACGCCTTCATACCACCGAACGGCGCGGCCGGGTTGGAGATCACTCCCTGGTTGATACCTACCATTCCCGTTTCAAGCCGCTCAGCCAGCCGGATCGCTTTATTGAGGTCGCGGGTGAAGATGTAGGCAGCAAGGCCATACTCTGTGTTGTTGGCAAGAGCTGTCGCCTGCTCGTCGTCGGAAAAGCTGGTAATCGGAGCGACCGGACCGAAGATCTCCTCCGACAGCAGCCGTGCGTGGACCGGCACATCGATCAGCACCGTCGGCGCGTAGAAGAAGCCTTCACGCTCGAGTCGACAGCCCCCGGTCAGAACGCGGGCTCCCTCCGTCGCCGCGTCCGAGACCAGCCGCTCTACCTTCCGCACCGCGGCCTCGCTGACCAGTGGGCCTGCCTGCGTCTCCTCGTCGGTTGCTGATCCGACGAGGAGAGCGTTCATTCGGTCGGCTAGGCGCTGCGAGAACTGCTCGACGACGGCGTCGTGCACGAGGAAGCGGTTCGCCGCGGTACATGCCTGGCCGCCATTGCGCATCTTGGCGAGCAGGGCACCTTCCACCGCAGCGTCCAGGTCGACATCGTCGAAGACGATGAACGGGGCGTTTCCTCCCAGCTCCATGGACACGCGCAGCACGGAGTCCGCCGACTGGGCGATCAGGCGCTTGCCGACAGCCGTTGAGCCGGTGAACGTCAACTTGCGCAGACGCTGATCCCGAATGAGCGGCTCGGCGACACCGCCGGCCCGGCTGGTTGTCACGACGTTGACCACGCCGTCGGGCACTCCGGCCTCGACGAGGACCTGCGCCAACGCAAGAGTGGTCAGCGGTGCGAGCTCGGAGGGCTTGACCACAACGGTGCATCCGGCCGCCAACGCGGGCGCGATCTTGCGGGCGCCCATGGCGAGCGGGAAGTTCCACGGCGTGATGGCGAGAACCGGCCCGACCGGCTGTCGTATGGTGAGAATCCGACTGCCGCCCGTGGGCGACTGCGCATATCCGCCACCGACACGCACGGCCTCCTCGGAGAACCACCGGAAGAACTCGGCGCCGTAGCCGACTTCGCCCCGGGCCTCGGAGATGGTCTTTCCCATCTCAAGTGCCATGAGCATGGCGAAGTCGTCGGCCCGTTCATGGAGCAGGTCGTGCACCCGGAGCAGGATCTCGCCCCGGGTACGTGGTGGAACGGCGGCCCAGCGGTCCTGCGCTCGCGACGCCGCGGCCAGGGCATCCATGCCGTGGTCCGGACCGGCGTCGGTCACTGCGGCGAGCGGTTGGCCCGTGGACGGATTCCGCACATCAAACGTGGCGTCCGTGCTCACCCACTGGCCGTCGATGAACGACCCGGTGGGCACGGAGGACAGAAGGCGGCGCATCGCCTCCGCGGTACCGTCCACTAAGTGCTGGGCCCCGCCGCTCTCAACCACGCTCGGCATGGAACTTCATGAAGTGGTTGACGGCGGTCTGGGCTACCTCGAGGTCCTCCCCCGCGGTTCCGGAGCTGATGCCGATGCCGCCGACCACCTGGTCGTCGACGACGACGGGGAGTCCACCGCCGATCACGGAGAAACGACCGCCGTTGGTGTTGTGGATGCCGAAGGTCGGCTCCCCGGGCACGCAGAGCTGGTTGTAGATGTGCGTCCCCTTGCGAGCGGTGGCACCGGTGAAGGCCTTGTCGATCGCGGTGGCGATGCTGCTCACCTTGGCGCCGTCCATCTGCTCGAACATGATCAGGTGCCCGCTCTCATCGGTCACCGCGATGCTCATCGGGATGCCCAGGTCGACGGCGGCCTGACGCGCGCCCTCCACGAGTACGGCGGCGTCGTCTCGTCCGAGCCTTATGACGGTCAGCATCAGAGTTCCTCCACTATCTCTAGGTCGGTCGTCGCGAGAAAGGCACGCAGGTCGTCGAGGTCCTCTCCGGTCACCGGCGAGTACGGCGGGTATGGGGCACCGGCTGGCACGCCCAGAAGATTCAGCGACGCCTTCATCGTTGGTGTCAGGCCGTATCGCATCCACTTCGTCGGATATAGCGAGAACTGCCGTTGCAGCCGTACCGCCTCGGCAACGTCGCCCTTGAGGAACGACTGCAGGATCAGCGATGCGATCTTCGCGACGGGCGGTGGCAGCGTCACACCGGATCCGCCGAGCTGGAGGCTGATCAGCATCATCTGCACGGTGGTGAAGTAGTGCGCCAGGCCGGCCTGGTCGATTTCTTCGATCAGCCGCGACACCCTTGAGAGATCGCGCGAACTCTCCTTGACGAACCGAATGCTGTCCCGGCTCGCCAGCGCAATGGTCGCTTCGGGGGAAACGGTGGCTCCGGCCCCGGCGTTGAGGTAGAGCATGAGCGGCAGCGATGTTTCGCCGGCCACGGCGTCGACGTAACGCTCCAGATCCCGGGGTGAAGGCTCGCCACCGAAGGGCCGAAGCGGCGCCAGCAGCTGCACGGCGCTCGCGCCCAGCTCCTCTGCGAAGTGAGCGAGGTCGATGCTGACTTTGAACGACGGGTGGGAGACGCCGACCACGACCGGCCGGCGCCCATCGACGAACTCGATCGTTCTGCGGATCAGCTCCCGCCGCTGCGGGAGGTCGAGGTACTGGTACTCCTGCGCCTCGACGCCCGCCGCGATCACCATGGCAGCGTCACAGTCCTTCACCACGTAGTCGACACCGTGCTTCAGCGCGTCGTAGTCCACGGTCAGCTCTGCGGTGAACGGGGTCAGCGGGGGAACCACGAGACCGGGGATGGTCATGACGGTGCTTGTCATACGAGCGACCGCCTCCGCTTGAGCTGGTCGACCTGGAAGCCCGCGACGGTCTTGTACCGCTCCGTGATCGCACGCAGTTCCTCGTCGGAGACGATGTCGCTCAGGCGCTCGAACGGCTTGTCGCCGCTGCGCTCGTGCACCTCGCGCAGGATGGCGTCCGGCGGGTTGGCCCGGTTCATGCGGACGACCTTGCCCGTCGCCTCGACACGCGTGACGTCGTACTCGTGGAGTGCCTCGTCGGTCACGCCATGGCGCTTGAAGCTGCCGGCGAGGAACCGTGCGTCGAGGATCGCCTGGCCTGCGCCGTTCGAGCCTCGCGGGTACATCGGGTGGGCGGCGTCACCCAGCAACGTCGCGCGACCGAAGGTCCACGTGGGAAGTGGGTCGCGGTCCACCATGGGGTAGATGAGGATCGGGTCGGTCTTCTGGAGCATGCCAGGCACGTCGAGGAAGTCGAAGTGCCAGTCCTTGAAGACCGGGAAGAAGTCCTCGAGCCTGCCCTTGGCGTTCCAGTCGTACAAGTCGGGTCGAGGCCGCTCCAGGGTCGCGACGAAGTTCATCAGCTGGTTGCCCTGGCCATCGATGTTGTTCCTGATCGGGTACACCATGAGCTTGCCGACGCTCATCCAGCCCATGCGGACGGTGTTGGCTCCGCTCAGGAAGGGTGGCATGGGGGTCGCGCCCCGCCAGATGGTGAGGCCGGAGTAGAGCGGATCGCCCTCGTCCGGATAGAACTGCTTGCGCAGCGCGGACTTGATGCCGTCGGCCCCGACAAGGACGGAGGCGCGGACAGAGGGAAGGTCCTCGCCGTTCGGCCCGACGAAGTGGGCGGTGACCATGTCGTCACCGAGGTCGACGCGGGTGAGTCGGTGACCGGTGACGACGCTGTCCTCGCCGAGCCGCTCGCGCACGGCTTTCAGGAACACCATCTGCATGTCACCGCGGTGTAGAGAGAACTGCGGCCACGGGTAGCCGGCCGCTTCACCTGCGGGCTCGGTGAAGATGTGCTGGCCGAACCGGTTGTAGTAAGACGCGTCCTTGGTGCGGATACCGACTTCGTCGAGCGCCGGCACCAGGCCGAGTTCGTCGAGTTCACGAACGGCGTGCGGAAGCAGGTTGATACCGACACCCACGGCCGTCAGCTCGGGCACCGCGTCGTACACACGGCACCGTATGCCGATCTCTTTGAGGCTGAGGGCGAGGATCAGGCCACCCGCTCCTGCACCGACGATCAGAACCTCGGTGTCTTTCGTTGCATGGGTCATCCAGCGCTCCTATGGAGGAAATCACTGACCTTTATACGTTACCTAGATTAACTATCTGGGTGTGGAGGGTCAAGGGGTGCGGAGCGGCGAGATGGGTGTGCGGCACCGGTCGGCGAAACGGAAGCGTCTGCCTCTGGCCCGCTACGCCGTGCCGAGCTTCCGCGCGCGGCAACGTTTCGACAGCGGCGGCTGGCGCGTTCGCGGGCGTCAGCAGGGCAGGGGCGATCGCGCCGGCGCCGCTGGAACGGGGCCTACGCCAAGCCGTTTCGCTCGCAGACCCCCCGAGCGCCGCCATGCCCGCACGGCTACACGCCTACGACACCAGGCTCACGCCGCACTCGGCGCTCGACCAGCCGCCAGCCACTCCCCAAGGTCTCAGGCCGGAACACTCATCTCGCGGCCGCCTCTCGCTGTGCGTGGATGGCCGACTGGACGAGGCTCCTGATGGACTCCAGGTCGTCGTCGTTGAGCGGCACGCCGACGTAGAACGCCATGACGGTCAGGGCAGCCGCGCGGTCTTCCTCCGTCAAGTGCGACTGGAAGTAGGCCACGTCGCGCCGGACGCCGTCGGACACCGTCGTGAGGCACCGGCGACCGTGCGCAGTCGCCTCCACCAGGATGACCCGACGGTCCACTTCCGAGGGACGCCGGACGACCAACTCCTTGGCCTCGAGGTCTTGAACGAGTCGCGACGCGAAGGCACTCGTGACGTTGAGGCGCTCGGCGATCCGGCTCACGGGAAGGGCTCCCTCGGTGACGCCGCCACCGAGGATCTGGATGAGCGCCTGGTGCTGAAGCGGCTCGAGGTCCGAGTTGCGGGCCACCTCGTCAAAGATCCGGAAGGTGCGCCGGATGATGTAGCGAGCACGTGCGACACCCTCGAAGTAGGCATCCACCTCGACGGGGGTTCCGCCAGGGCCGCCCCTGAGCGCGTTGATGGTGGCGGCGATGCCGCGGCCTACGCGCCCTGGGTTCCGTACTGATCGACGAGCCACTGCTATACCTACGCTTCTTGAAATCGTGGCCGGTCGGTCGCGAACGTGTCCATACACGTTCGCGATCGCGAATGCGCGGCCAGGCGTCATATTCGCCTCCTGGGGCGCCCTGCTGACTTTATCGGAGGCCTCCCACGGTTAACATCTACCCGTCTAGCGACGCCTCGAGGCGGAGTCCAGACGATCCACGGCCCTGACTCTGTAGCGGGTGCCGGCGTTGAACCAGGGTCGGGCAGCAAGCTGCTGTCGCCGAGGCGCTTCCCCCGCTGCACGGCGCTCCGGCGATTCGAGCGCAGACGCATCGGCGAGCCGGTGGATCGCCACCCGGGTCCACGGAGTGTTGGATCCCGTCACATCGATCAGGCTGACCCCGCGCCAGGCCGCGGCCTTGAGGAGCATGGGTGCGTGTTCCTCGCGGTACCACGCGTCGAGGTCGTCCAGGTCGCTCCGCGGTGCCGAGAACGCCACGACGAAGAGCAGGGGTACCGCAGCCTCGACGTCGCCGTGCTCCTGGATGACTTCCCCCGTGACCCTGACAAACTGGTCCAGTCCCCCCATCCGCGTCTGCGTGGTCGCGGCCGTCCTGGCCTGCAGGGCTCGGTACGCCTCCGTGCCCAGCGCATCCAGACTCGCGAGGTCGTAGATCACCAAACCCATGTCGTGATCGTCTTCGGAGACGTACCTACGGGCGTCGAGAAAGCCCGGCATCGCCAGTCGTCCGGTGACGTGCTCGGCCTCGTACCACGTGAAAAAGTCGTCGACGTCATCGGCCTTCGGACGGAGGACCGCGAGAAGTACTGCGCTCACAGCTGTAGCTCCTAAATTGTTGTGCGTCGTTGTGTGAAAAAGCGGCTCTAGCCAGCTCCTCGCGCACCGCCGGCACCGGCCCGGGCGGCCTCGGACCCACTGACGTCATCGGCGTGCCTACCGAACCGCTTCCAGCAGGCCGTGATGACGACGAGGAGTACGGTCAGTGCGCACAGGTACGACCACGCGCCGTCGTAGCCGGCCGCCGAGTCGACGAACATGCCGAAAGTGAGCGGCCCGACCATGAAGCCGGCATAGAGCCCCAGTGAGGTCCAACCGGTGGCGCGGCCTACCGAGCCACTTGGCGCGGTGCGCACCACCGTCATCATGATCACGACGTTCGCAGCCAACGCACTCGCTCCGAAGATCGCGGCGCCCAGCCAGACCATCAGGTCACTGACGGCAGCGGCGAGACCGCATACCGCCAAGCCCACGCCCGTCAGGACCGCCAACCCGGTCAGGAGCGACGGCGTATCGAGGATGCGGTCCATCACCCGCCCCCACACAAGGCGTGCCAGCACGCCCGTCCCGCCGAGCGTGGCCGAGACCAGCCCGGCCTCGCTCACCGAGTGGCCGAGCACGTCGTGGGCATAGAGCGGCAGGTACACGTTCGTCGCCTGGATGGCGGCACCGGTCACCAGCGCGTAGGTGGCCAACCACCACACACTGGGGTCCATGGCCGCACGGGGGGCGCCGGCTCGCGCGGCGCGTGGAGCCGCGGGGCCCACGACCCATCGGGTGGCCACGAACCCGAGGACCGCCAACACCCCGCAGAGCAGAATCGCCACGCGCCAGCCGAGCACCACGGCCAGTCCTGGGAGGGCGAGACCTGCCAGCAGTTGGCTTGCCTGCACCCCTGACTGCTTCGCTCCCACGACGAGCCCTTGTCGCCCGACGGTCACCGAGCCGGCCACCGCGAGGTTCGTCGCCGGGTTGGAGGTGGCGACCGCCATGCCGGCGAGACCCACGCCGAGCACCAGTGGGACCAGCGAGTGCGACATGCTCACGGCCACCATGGCCGCCCCCGCACAGACGAAGGTGAGCCGAAGCATCCGTTGGGCACCGAGGTGGTCGGTGAGCCGCCCGAATCCGGGGGTGCAGGCGGCCGCCGTACCGAAGGCGACAAGCCAGAGGCCGCCGAACTCGGTCGCCGACAACCCGAGGTCGGAGACGACCAAGGGACCCAGTGCACTCAAGGCATAGTGCGTCAGCGGACCGACCCCCATGCCCAGCGCGAGGTATCCGGCGAGGAGCGGCTCATAGGCGGTCGACGGATTGCCGCCGTGCCCTCTCATGCGCTCGCGTGCGGCTCTCGCACGCTCTCGAGCAAGGACGTCCTGCGCAGGAACACCCGCTGCGACTCCTCGCTGCTCGCGATGGCACGTAGCTCGTCGAGCCGCTGGGCTCGCACGACCGGGTCCTTCTCCTCGAGCCGCTTCTTGTTGCTCACAGTCTGCTGCTGTACATAGCGGATGTTGAGGTCCCGCCGGCGGCGTTCGTAGGCGTCGAGCACGTCCTCGTTTCGGGAGCCGCGGAAGTCGTCCAACGCCTCAAGGAGCTCGACGGCGTCGTGGATTCCGCAATTGAGCCCGAGGCCGCCGATCGGGTTGTTCACGTGGGCCGCATCGCCGGCAAGGAAGGCCCGGCCTACCCTGAACCGGGCCGCCACGCGCTGATGCACCCGGTAGATCTTGCGGTGCAAGATCTCCCCCTGCGACGCGCCGGGGCAAATGCGCTCGAGCCGCTGCATGGACGCCTCGTCGCTCAGGGCCTGTTCGTCGGACTCCCCGACTGATGTGGGAAGCACCACCCGCCAGCGCCCCTTCAGGTCCTCACCTGCGACCTTGAACAGGTTGGACCACTCGAACGGATCCGCGAAGTAGCTGCGGTAGCTGCAGGACATGGCATCGGCGAAGTCGAAGAGGGAGGTCAGCACCACGAACCGCTCCGGCCAGGTGTAGCCCTCGAACTCGATGCCGAGCCCCTTGCGAACGGCGCTGCGGCCGCCGTCGCACCCGATGACCCAGTCGCCCGTGAGCCGGACCGGCCCGTCGGCGGTCTGCCCATGGACGACGACAGAGTCGGCAGACTGCTCCAGACTCGTGAACGTGCACCCTAGCCGTACTTCGACATTCGACATCTCGGCGAGCCTGCGCAGGCCGATGCGGGCGAGCTTGTGCTGCTCGGTCTGTACGACGAAGGGGAACCTCGTCTCGTGACGCAGGACGTCGTGGTCGAGCCGTGCAACGAGACTCCGGCTCGGCTTGTCCCAGAAGTCGAAGTGACGGGCGACCAGACCGACGCTGATCAACTCGTCGACCAGGCCCAGGTCGTCGAGCATCTCGAGGGTCGAGGGGTGCAGGGTGGAGGCTCGCGGGTCGTCCTGAACCTGCTCCGCAGCCTCCAGCACGGTTACCTCGAAGCCGCTTCGTGCAGCGGCGAGGGCGGCGACGACACCGACCGGTCCCCCACCGACGACGATCACGTGCCCCATGTCATCCACACTCTTTCGTTCGTGCCGGAGAGAACCACGGGAAGAGACTGTCCGGGAGCGAGTCCAGGAACTCGAGGGTCTCGTCGAGGGTCACCACGTCGGCGTACTTTTGCTGCATGTCCAGCAGGTTCACCCGGTGCGACAGCTGCACGCGGTCGAAGGTGCAGTCGGCGACCACGGCCATCCGGTAGTTGTTGGAGAAGCCGTCAATGACGGTGGCCCGCACGCAGCCACTGGTCGTGGCGCCGCACACCAGGACGGAGTCGGCCTTCAGCTCCACCAGGAGGCTGTTGAGCTGTGTGGCGAAGAAGGCGCTGGGCTTCGGCTTCGAGATGACGATGTCGGGATCCTCAGGAGCAATCTGCTCCACGATCTGATTGCCGCGCCCCCGTGTGACGACTGCGTCCTCAGCTCGCCGGCGGTTCTTGTCCGCCCAGCGTCCGGAGTCGAGTCCGTCGGGACGGGGATCCTGGCCCGTGCTGTAGATGACCGGAATCCCGCGCCGTCGAGCGGCAGCGGTGAGCCTGCCGATGTCCGGCAGCGCGTCCCAGGCATGCTCGCCACAGCTGTTCCGCCACGACCTGATGGAGTCCAGGATCGGCTCGGGGCGGTCGCCACAGAAGTTGTAGTTGACGTCCACGACCAGCAGGACCGGGCGTTCACCGAAGCCGGCGCGCTGCCCGTAGCCCGCCGCCTCGAAGACCGCGCGCTCATGCTCGTCGAGCAGGCCTTCGAGCACGTCGACGTGGATCGCGGCGGTCACTCCGGGTCCCGCCCGCCGCTGACGCCGGCGTACCAAGGGGCAACCCGCGACTCCAGCCAGCCGACCCCCCGCGTCAGACCGATGCCGAGCACCATCAGTACGACGACCGGGACGAACAGCGCCGACGTGTCAAACCGCTGGCCCGCGTTGATGATCAAGCCGCCGAGGCCACCGATCGAGGTGAAGAACTCGGCGATCACGATGCCGATGACAGCGCGTCCGATACCCAGGCGCAGACCCGTCATGATGTGTGGCACTGTCGCGGGCAGGATGATCTTCCGCATGATGGCGGTTTCACTGGCCATGAAGGACTTGCCGACCTCGAGGAGGGGCTTCGAGACGGCGTTGACCCCCGCCCACGTACTGATCACGATCGGGAAGACCGTCATGACCACGACCACCGCCACCTTGACGGCGAAGCCGAGTCCGAACCAGAGGATCAGCAGGGGGATGAACGCCACCATCGGCATGGCGTAGCCGCCCGTCACGTAGATGCCGAGGGCTGCCTCGACGGCCCGGTACCGGCCCAACAGCAGGCCGATGGGGATGCCTGCGACAGCAGCGATCAGGTAGCCGAGCAGCAGCGGCTTGAGGCTGTCGAGCAGTGCCGTGACGAGCGTCCCGTCGGCGAGTTGGTCGCGGAACGAGACGGCGATGGCCGTCGGGTACGAGGCGAAGATGGGGTTCATCCGTCGCCCGAAGATCTCCCAGGCCACGAGCAGGACCAACAGGGAGGCGATGGTCACCAGCGTGTAGGTGTGTCGGCCGCGCAGGACCCGGCGCCGCTTCGCGACAGCGGTGGGGTCTGGTCCCTGACGGGTGGAAGTTCGTTCCTGCGCTAGGGAAGTCATCGGTCCCCTCCTCGATCGCGGCCCTGCGGGTCGATGCCGTGCGCCGCTTCGCTGTTCTCGTGGACCCGCGCCATGAGCCGGCGCCAGATCTCGTACCTCGTGTGAGCGAACTCGTCGAGACCGCGGATCGCGAACAGGTCCTCGCGCGGCCCGGAGATCGGGATGTCGAAGATGTGATCCACGCGGCCCGGGTTCGGGGACATCAGCACGACCCGGTCCGCGAGCAGAACGGCTTCGTCCAGGTCGTGCGTGACGAAGATGATTGTCTTGCCGGTCTCGCGGTGAACGCGCAGCACCTCGAGCTGAAGACCCTCGCGAGTCTGCGCGTCGAGCGCTCCGAAGGGCTCGTCCATGAGGAGCACCTGCGGTTCGATGCTGAGCGCGCGGGCCAGACCGACACGCTGCTTCATGCCACCGGAAAGCTGGTTGGGACGCCTGTCCATCGCGGCGCCCAGGCCCACGAGTTCGAGCTTCTCGCGGGCGATCCGGCGACGCTCCGCCTTCGGCACGCCCTTCACCTCGAGCCCGAACTCCACATTCTGAAGAGCCGTCCGCCACGGGAAGAGCTCGGCGTGCTGGAACACCAGACCGCGGTCAAAACCGCATCCAGTGACCACTTTGTCGCCCACGGTCACGGTGCCGCTGGTCGCCCGCTCCAACCCCATGATGATGCGCAGCAAGGTGGTCTTGCCGCAGCCGCTCAAGCCGGTCAGGGCGACGATCTCGCCGTCGTTGATCGACAACGACACCCGGTCCAGGGCCTTCAGAGGCTGACTTCCCTTGCGATCCGAGACGGTGAAGTCCTTGGAGACGCGGTCGATGACGACCCTCGGCTGCGACTGGGCCGGTGGAGTCGTCGGAGGGCTCGCCTGCGTCTTCCCGGCGGTGCTGCTTGCCTGCATGGTCTCAGTCCTCCAAACGCTTCAGCGCGGCTTGCTGGTACGAGTCATCGACGAGGGACTTCACATCGATCGACTTCTTGAGATCACCGGACTCCTGCAGCACCTTTTCCAGGTACTCGAGCTTGGTCATGTCGATGCCGCCGTCGGGATCGACCAGCTTCTTCTCGACGATGACGTCGTGGGTGAAGGTGACCATGGGGTCGTCCGGGCTCACCTTCAGCGCCTCCGCGGAGATCTTCCTGGCCTCGTCCGGGTGGTCGTACGCGTACCGCAGACCCTGGATCAGGCCGGCCAGGTACCCCGTGGCCAGGTCGTCCTTCTTCTTGAGGCTGTCCTCGCGAGCGATGATCATGTAGCGCGGATAGTCGGGGATGATGTCGGCGGAGAGGCCGAGGACGTTCACGCCGTCCTTCTCGGCCCGCGGGACGTAGTCCGTGGCGTCGGCCGTCGCGTCGACCGTGCCCGCCACCACGGCCCGGTACCGGTCGGGGTTGCCGCCCGCGTTCACCTTCTGGACCGACGTCCAGTCGACGCCGGCGTTTTTTAGCATCAGCTTGGCAACGAGGGCTGGAAGTCCTGTCGGCGACGAGATGCCCACACTCTTGCCCTTGAGGTCCGAAATCGAGTCGTACTTCTTGTTAGCGAAGATTGCGAAAGGGTTGCCCTCCATTGAGGAACCGATCACCTTTGCGTTGAGACCTCCTTGCTGCGCGGCGATGTAGAGTCCGCCGGGGCTCTGCTCGATGGCATCCACCTCGCCGGAAGCCAGCGCCGGGTAGACCTGCTCCGCGCTCTTGAGCTCGACGAACTCGACGTTGACGCCCTGCTCCTTGTAAAAGCCCTTTGCCTGCGCCATGCGCAAGAAGCCGCAGTCGCTGGTACAGGGCATGACACCCACCTTCCAGGTGGTGTCGTTCGACGCGCTGCCCTTGCCGGCTCCAGCACTGCATCCACTGAGCATCGTGGCCGCACTGAGGGCGAAGACAGCTGCGAGGCGGGGGATGGCTCTCAGCTTCATCGGGGGACTCCCTAGGGGGTGGTTAAGCCAGGTAACTTATTTCGGTTGAATTTTTCGTGACCTACTTTGGCGATCCGGGAACGACAACGCTGTTCGGTGGCGTGGGGACGGAGTGGTGGCGTCCTCGGGCGTCCAGCCGCTCCTCGGCACCGGCGCGGCTCACGCCTCGTACCTGACCTCGAAGGTGAGGCAGCCCTCCTCGGACTTCCACGGGCCGTGCTTCATGCCGGGCGGGCGACACGCGTAGTCCCCTGCGGTGAACGTTTGCCCCAACCGCAGGTCGGTGATGGAGCCCTCCAGGATGTAGACCTCCTCCCAGAAGTCATGAGACTGCACACCGTTCGGCGTCGTGTCCGTCTGCGGTTCGAAGCGGAGGATCCGCGTCGCCACGCCGCGCTCCGGGTCGCGGGCGAGGACTCTTTCGGTCAGCTGGGGTACCACGCCCTCACACGGTGTGAACGCGGTCTTTTCAATGGAGACGAACTCCAGCTCGGGCTTCGGCATGTCTTCCTCTCGGCCGTATCTACGGTGGGCGATGGTCAGGAACGCCGCGGAGCAGCGCGGTGCCTCCTCATGAGGACCACAGGGGGGCGAACTCCCTGGCGACCGCTCGCGCGAAGGAGCCACCGGCCCCTGGCAGGGCAGCGCGCCACCCGAAGTCCTGCAGGCTCGCGACGGCGCTGTCGTTGATGGCGGGGTTGTAGAAGGGAAGGTCTCGCTCTACGAGGTTCGCGATCAGCCCTGTCTCCATTGGCGGGAAGAGGCCGTCGGCGACCTTCTCGGCCAGAGACGGATCCTCCCGGAGGGCCCGCTGTGCGCGGACGATCGCGCGGACGGCGGCGGACACGACCTCTGGCGACGTGGCAGCCAGCCTCCGCGACGTCATGAGGGCAGGAAACGTGAAGCCAGCGGCTTCTCCGTCGCAGCGCCGTGCGTCGAAAATGACCTTGCCGATGCCGTCGCGAACCGCGACCTCGGCGCCCATGCCGTTGGCCCAGAACGCGTCGATGCGGCCTTGCTCGAGCGCCTGCGCGGCGGTGAGGCCGAACGAGACGCTGGGGGCGTCAGCGCCCGGAACCGGAGCGATGTCGATCCGAGCCTCGTCGAGATCGAGGCCGGCACCGACCAGGAGCTGGCGGAGCCCTGTGTCAGGGCCGGGTGCCGCGCCGATCCGCACGTCGCGCAGCGATGTCCACGAGCCGGCGTCAATGTGCGAGTCCGCCGCCACGACGAGGTACCAGTACATGTTGCTCGACAGCGCGGCGACGAGCGTCGTGTCGTCCCACGCTCGCACGTCGTACAGCGGTGCATGCGCGGCACCCGCCAGGAAGTCGATCTCGCCATCGCGCAGCGCGGCGGCCGCGTCGGTGACCGGGAAGAGCAGCTCCAGCGTGACGTCGAGGCCTTCCTCGCGCATGAGGCCAAGCTCCACCGCCGCAACAGCAGGAAAGTACGAGTTCGAGATCAGGTCGGGAACAGCCAGTCGCATCTCGCGCTCCTCGGTCGGTTGTGATTTAGTTAATCTAGGTACGGTACCTAGAGTCAAGGACTTCGGCGGATACAGCCGCAACGGACTTCCGGCCCACTGGCCCGCTCCGTACGACGTCCTGGCGGAGAGGGCACGCATGCACGACCCGACGCAGCACCCCGACCTGTCGAACGTCCTTGGCTCGCTGGCGGCGCGGGCCCCGCGTCTCCTGATCGACAACGAGTGGGTCACGCCCTCCTCCGGAGTCGTGCGTCGCACACTGAACCCGTCCACCGGCACCGAGTTCGCCAGTTACGCCGTCGCTGGTCCGGTCGACGTTGCCGCCGCGGTCGACGCGGCCAGGGACGCCCAGCGATCCTGGGCCCGCACGACGCTCGGTGAACGAGGTCGCTGCTTCGAGCGCCTCGCGCTGGCCATCGAGGACCGCGCCCACGAGATCGCGTTGGTGGACGCGATCGACGCCGGGCTGCCCGTCCAGCGAATGTTCGGCGATATCGCCGGGGCGACGAGGTCGCTGCGAGGTTGGCCAGGGCTCGCGGGCGCGCTACGAGGTGATGTCCTGCCCGACGATGACACCCTGCACTACACGCGCTACAAGCCTTACGGGGTCGTGGCCAAGATCGTGGCCTACAACCACCCTTTCCTGTTCGCGGTCAAAGGCAGCCTGGCAGCGCTCACCGCGGGCAACGCCGTAGTGCTGAAGGTCGCCGACCAAACGCCCATGTCGGCGCTGCTTCTCGGAGACCTGGTCCGGGAGATCTTCCCTCCAGGGGTGTTCAACATCATCACCGGCGACGCGCACACCGGCGACGCGCTGGTGACGCATCCTGACGTCCGCCGCATCGGTTTCACCGGCAGCCCAGCGACAGGCCGCCTCATCCAGCGCCGTGCCGCCGAAGACGCCGTGCGATCGGTGTCGCTGGAGCTGGGCGGAAAGAACCCGATGATCGTCTTCGCTGACGTTGACGTGGCGCGCACCGCCCGTGAGGTCGTGAAGGCGATGAATCTGCGCGCCAACGCCGGCCAGTCGTGCGGCTCGACGTCACGGCTGTTCGTCCACGCCGACGTGCACGGCGCGTTCGTCGAGGCGTTGGCCAGTGAGTTCTCCGCCCTGACGCTGGGCCCGGCGTACGACCCCGCCGTCGACATGGGCCCTTTGATCAGCGCCCGTCACGCCGACAGAACACGCGACTTCATCAGGGGAGCTGCCGCGGAAGGCGCGACCCTGGTCTCGGGCGGACTCGATGACCCCCGGGTTCCGCAGGAGGGATTCTTCGTCGCTCCGGCCATCTTCACTGACGTCGCGCCGGATTCGAGCATCGCGCAGGAGGAGGTCTTCGGTCCGGTGGTGTCCGTGTTCCGCTGGAGCGACTACTCGACGATGTTGCGCGACGTGAACAGCGTCGAGTACGGACTCACCGCAAGCGTCTGGACGAATGACGTGCGCAAAGCGCTCCGACTGGCCGATGACGTGGAAGCGGGTTACGTCTGGGTCAACGACAGCACGACCCACTACTGGGGCACGCCCTTCGGCGGATGGAAGAACAGCGGCCTTGGACGGGAGGAGTGCATGGAGGAGTTGTTGAGCTACCTGCAAACCAAGAGCGTCCACGTGAAGCTCGCCGCCTGACGCGGCGCCAAAGAACGGTGTTTCCGATGAGAACAGCCGACGACGAACGGAGTGGATGGTCATGAAAACAGCTTTGGTGCAGGTCGCCAGCCCTTTCACCGAGCCGGTCGAAGGCCGCATCGAGCGTGTCGGCGACCTTGTTGCCGGCCTCACCGACGTCGACCTGGTGGTCCTCCCCGAGTTGTGGGCCCCTGGCTACTTCGCATTCGACCGCTATGACGAACTTGCGCAGTACCTCGACGGACCGCTCCTCTCCACGATCAGGGGCTGGGCCCGAGCGCTCGGGGCCCACCTGCACGCCGGCAGCGTGCTCGAACGGGACCCAACCGGTCGCCTTCACAACACCGCCGTGCTCGTCGATCCGACCGGTGAGGTGCTGTTGGACTACCGAAAGATCCACGTGTTCGGCTATCAGTCCCTCGAGTCGAAACTCCTCAGCGCCGGTCAGCGGGCGGACGTGGCGGACACCGCCATCGGCCAGGTCGGCATGACGACCTGCTACGACCTCCGCTTCCCGGAGCTGTACCGGCACCTCGTCGACCAGGGTGCGGAGCTCATCATCGTGCCGGCCGCCTGGCCGGCCGCACGCCTTGAGCACTGGAAGCTCTTCACCCGAACCCGTGCCGTGGAGAATCAGCTGTTCTTGCTGGCGTGCAACGCCGCCGGGAAGCAGGGCGAGGTCGAGCTGGCCGGCCACAGCGTCGTGGTCGATCCCTGGGGACGCGTGCTGGCCGAAGCAGGCGCCGGTGAGGAGGTCCTCTACACCGAAATCGACCGTGCCGCAGTCACGGAAATACGGCGCGAGTTCCCCGTGCTTGAAGACCGCCGGCTACGCAATCAGGCGACCTTCGGCTGAACAGCTTTCCATCTCGTCTACACGAACCCAGAGGGAAGGACATTTCGTGCCTGACACACCCCTGATCACTCTGACAGTCGCCGGCACAGCCGACCAGATCCACCTCTCCGATCCCAGACTCGTCGTGGCGGGCTACACCGGCCGTGACCGCCAAGCGGTCCAAGCGCACATTGACGAACTGGCCCACATCGGCGTCACACCGCCACCACGCGTCCCGATGTTCTACGAGCTGAACGCTGACCTCCTAACGACGGACGCCTCCGTCGACGTGGCCGGTGACAAGACCTCTGGGGAGGTGGAACCGGTTCTGGTGTTCCACGGGGGCCGCTTCTACCTCGGTATTGGCAGTGACCACACGGACCGCGAACTCGAAACCCAGAGCATCGCCAAGTCAAAGGCAGCGGCGCCCAAACCGATGGGCGCCGCAGTGGTGCCGATGGTGTCCATCGAAGAGCGATGGGACGACATCGTTGTGACGTGCCGGACCGATCGCCAGCCGTACCAGCAGGGCCGCCTGGCGGCGATGCTGACGCCCCAGCAACTGCTCGGCAAGTTGGAGGCCAGTGGCACGAAGCTCACGGCGGACACGGTGATGTTCTGCGGGACCCTGCCGTTGCTGACCGGAGAGTTCGTCTACGGGACCAGCTACGAGATGGAGATGCACCTGCCGGACGGCCAGTCACTGACGCACGCCTACCAGGTAAAGCACGGAAGCGTCTGATCCGGTCGGCAATCAGAAGTGCGCAGCCGCATCTGCGAAGGCTGTGGTTTCTGCAGGGCGGCGCCGGGCTTGGGCATGTAATCAGGCGCCGGCAGAAGCTTGTCGACGCCTGATGCGATCAGGGGCAGGTACGGAACACCCGACGCCGTGGGGCCGTGCCGCGTTCTCGGCACGGCCCCGAACGTCGTTGTCGGCCGTTCAGCGTCCAGGCCCGCGCTCTATCGGTTGAGCTCCGGCGGATACCGCTGAAGCTGCCTGGACAGAGGCAAAGCAGACCGCTTGCAGCCGGCCGCGTCGTCCGGGCTTGAGGCAGACGAACCCGGCGATCGAGATCCGGCCGGAGCCCTCGCCCGAGACGGCGACCACGGGCGTGTGCCCGCGTCGGCTCCACGTGCGTGATCGCGGCGGTCGCAGAGCCTGACCTGCCTCGTCCTGGAAGCAGATCCACGCACCCGCGCCGCAGCTGGTCTTTACCGCCGGAGACCGTCGGCGCAGCCAGCTAATGATCGCCTCAGGGTCGCGTTCGGCGGCACGTCGTCGGCAACGTTCGCACCTCGTGCGGATTGATCCGGGGTACGGCGCTGGTCTACGCCTCGTCATCCAGCGTCTACGGCCGGCGAGCCGACCCAGCCGTGAAGCGCTCCGCGAAGCGAACCCCACCGACAAGGCCGAGGTCTACCGGCAACTCGGACTCCGGCTCACCTACCAACCCGAAACGCAAACGGTGCGCGCTGCAGTGGATCTCAGCGCGCACCATTGGTAAATCGTTTGTGTCCGAGGGGCGACACGAACCATTGCCCCACCGTCGATGACGATCGGCAAGACTTTGAAGCTTACTAATGAGTAGCCGCGTTGGTGACCTCTTCGTGTTCGCCGAACAGGTCACCAGGCGAGAAGTCGTGGTCAGCGTCTCGCCCGTGAGAACCGCGTGCAGCACCGATGGTCAGCGCAAGACGGACCGTGCAGTATGACGCGGTGACCGAATCGCAGCCTCCTTCATCAGCCGTTGCATGGGCCGCTGAAGTCGCCGGTCCGGGTGCCTCCGCGCGCACCGTTCGGCGACTCACCGGCGGCACTCACGCCGCCACCCATCTGCTACGGACCGAGCGCCCCACGGGGGAGATGGTGCTGCGCCGGTTCCCGCCGGGCGACGACGCCGCCGCGCGGGAAGCCGGCGTGCTGGCAACTCTCGACGGCTTGGACGGCTGGGCTCCGAGGGTGGTGGACGTGGATCCCGCCGGTCATCGGTTCGGTGAACCGGCCATCTTGATCACCCGGCTGCCCGGCCGCGCCGACATCATGTCCGTCTCCTCGCGGGGGGCAGCCGAACAGCTAGGACGGGTCTTGGCCCGCATCCACGCCGTGCCGCTCACCCGGCTTACCGGGCTCCGGGACGGCATGGCAGCAGCATCCGCCTCATCCCCTGCCGGCGTCGACGCGGGGCCTACCGCATCGATCCTGGCTGCCCATGCTCATCGCCTTGCCGGTCAAAGTCCCGTTCTGACGCACTATGACTATTGGTCCGGCAATGTCCTGTGGGAGCAGGAGGTAATCACTGGCGTCGTCGACTGGTCAGGGGCTGCACAGGCGCCACGCGGCCTCGACGTGAGCTGGTGCCGACTTGATTTGACTCTGCTGCACGGCCCGGACTCGGCTGAGATATTCCTGGCGGCGTACGAGCAAGCGGCAGCAGCAGCTGTGCCCGACCTGGCGCTGTGGGACTTGTTCGCCCTCGACAACTCCTACCGCACCGTCGAGACCTGGCTCCCCAACTACCACGACCTCGGCCGCAGCGATCTGACCGCAGCCCACTTGCGCGAGCGTCACACCAGCTGGACGCAGGAGTGCCTCGCCCGCTACCGAATGGAATAGGAGACGCAGGCAAGATCGTCGAGCAATGGCGCCCGCATTCTCATCGGCTGAGGGGCTGTCTCGCTAACGGTGTTTTCGGCGATCTTGGTTAGTAGGTTTCAGCGGCTGGGAAGCGGTCGCTGAAGGTGATGGCGAAGGCGTTCAACGTGGGTTTCCAGCGCATCGTCCATCGGGCTCTGCCGACGCCGGTGGGGTCAAGGGACCGGGTCACCAGGTACAGACACTTCAACGCGGCCAGCTCGCCGGCTGGTCACACACGTACGAGCCTTCGGTCATGATGACCGGCCGCCACGGCGAGTGCCTCGAGCAGTGGATCACCGCCGTCGAACACGACACCCTCACGCCCCTGGCCGGGTTCGCCCGCAACCTACGCCGCGACCTCGACGCCGTCCGCAACGGCCTGACCCTGCCGCACAACTCCGGCCCGGTCGAAGGCAACATCAACCGCCTCAAGATGATCAAACGTCAGATGTTCGGCCGCGCCAGCCTCGACCTACTGCGCAAACGCGTCCTACTCGCGCACTGAACGCTTCACACAACCGGCGACAGAGCCCGGACCTTGACCACGATGGCGTCGATGAACACCGCCGCATAAATTTGGCGGTTTCTAGGGATCGTCGCGAATCAGCTCGTTGTCATTTGGCGTCTCCATTGTCTCATCATCTGCTGCGGCGTCTTGTCGTTCAGGCACAAGCGTGGCCGTTCGTTGAGTTCGCCGGCGATCTCTTGGAGTTGATCGTCGGTCCATCTGCTCAGGTCGGTGCCTTTCGGCAGGTACTGGCGAAGAAGCCCGTTTGTGTTCTCGTTGGAGCCACGCTGCCAGGGCGAGTGCGGGTCAGCGAAGAAGATTCTGAGGCCGGTCGCTTGCTCGATGCGCTCGTGGTGGAACATCTCGTTGCCTTGATCCCAGGTCAACGTGCGCCGCAGCCTGGCAGGTAGCTTCGCGAACGTGCTGATCAGCGCGTCGCCAACGGACCGGGCACTGTGATCGCCGGGCAGCCTCACCAGCAGGGTGAACCTGGTCTTGCGCTCCACCAGCGTTGCGATCGCTGATCGTTGACGGGCACCCATGATCAGGTCGCCCTCCCAATGCCCCGCCTGACGGCGGGACTCGACCGCGGCTGGCCGCTCACGGATCGACTTCATGTTGGTTGACTGTTTCAGCGCGCCCTCGCGAGACCGGCCCCGGCCACGACGACGCCGGTAGGTGCGGCCAGTGCGCAGATTGACGGGATCGGCGTGAAGGACCAGGCCTCGATAGACCGCCTCGTAGATCGTCTCGGCGCACACCTGCCACGCCAGCCGGCGCGGGTATCGCCGTCGCAGCCACCGGCTGATCTGCGCAGGCGACCACCCCCGATGCAGTTTGCCGGCAACCGCCTCGCGCAACGCGTTGTCGGCCGCCAGCCGCCGCGGCTTCGGGCGCCGTCGGCGCACATGAGCCTGGTTGTGTGCATACCACGGCTGATACCGGCCGTCGGGTTTGCGGTTGCGAGCGATCTCCCGGTACACGCTCTGGTAACTCTTGCCGATCCGGGCGGCGATCGACTTGACCTGCTCTCCTCGGGCGAGCCCGTCGGCGATCTCGATCCTGTCGTCCTGACTCAGATACCGCCCGCTGATCGGGGTTTCGACATAGCTCACGCTGCCAGCGTCGATGAACCACAATGATCCACAACTCAGCGACACGCCCACTTCCTGGGCGGCTCGAGCACCCCGCACTCCTGTCCTGATCAGTTCGAAATAGCGACGCTTGACGTCCGTCGACATCTTGTTCGGCGCGTATCTCGGCATGCGAACCCCGTCCCATCAGGATTCGCAACGACCAGTAGAAACCGCCTTTCGTCGAGGGGCCGGTGGGACCAGTCGGTCATCTCCTCGATCACCTTGTCGGTGATCCGGGAGATCGTCTCCTTCGACACCGAGGCGCCGTAGATCTCGGCGAAATGCGCGCTGAGTTGAGTCGGCCCGCAGCGCGGTTCCGGTGTTGCCACCGGCCCGTTTCTGCGGACCGCTCGCCGAACCCGCCGTGCGCCTCTCAACGCAACGGGCTCTCCACGGTTTCTGCCGTCAGGCTTGGTTCGTTGTTGCCCAGGGGGTGGGGATTCTGCTGCGACGGCGATACCGAGTAACGGCGGTCGACGCGATGTTGTGCAGTTCGATCCCGTCCGCCGTGATGGTCCGCCACCCGGTCGGGGTGCGCAGCCAGCGGTGAACGTCCTTCCATCTCCAGCGTCGTTTGGCCTTGGCCCAGCGAACAACTCGCCACCAGATGAAGTAGGCGAGCCGGTCGAAGGTGTGTTTGGCGACGGCGTGCCGGAAGTAGTTGGTCCAGCCACGCGTGATCTGGTTGATCCGGATCAGCGTTTCTCCCAGGTCTTGCTGTGACAACCTGCGTGTCAGGGCACGGATTTTGTCCTTCAGTGACCGGACTGGCCGGTCACCGATGAACGTGTAGACGTGCCACTGGTCGCGGGTTCCCATCTTGCGTCTCCACCGGATGCGGAAGCCCAAGAAGTCGAACCCGTCGGCCATGTTCACGATCCGCGTCTTGGACGGCGACAGTCGCAGTCCCAGCGGAGCGAGCACGGCCGCGACGTCCCCGCGCAGCGCCTCGACGTGATATCGGGTGCCGAACACCATGACGACGAAGTCGTCCGCATAGCGGACCAGTCGCCACGTCGCCTGACCATGATCACGCCGATGGTGGCGCCGATTCTCCGTCGACATCCGCCCGCCGGGCTTCCACTCACGGTGCAGGTGCTCATCGAGCACACTCAACGCGATGTTGGCCAACAGCGGTGACAGGATGCCCCCTTGCGGCGTGCCGGTCGGGGTGTCGCGTTCCTCGCCGAGCTCCGTGAGGACCCCGGCCTTGAGGAACGCTTTGACCAGCGCGAGCACACGCTTGTCCTTGACCCGATGCCGCACCCGGTCCATCAGGGCCGTGTGGTCGATCGTGTCGAAGCACGCCTCGATGTCGGCATCCAGCACCCAGCGGTAGCCTCGGCTGCCGAAGAGGTGGATGTCGGCGATCGCGTCGTGTGCTCGCCGGTTGGGCCGGAACCCGAACGAGACCGGCTCGAAATCCGCCTCGAAGATGGGTTCCAGGACGAGTTTCAGGGCGGCCTGCACGACTCGGTCAGCAACGGTCGGGATGCCCAGCTTGCGGACCTTGCCCGACCCACCCGGCTTGGGGATCTTGCGTTCCCGCACCGGCTGCGGACGAAACGAACCGTCCTTGACCGCTGACCTGATGCCGTCCAGGAACGCCGGGACACCGATCTCCCGCTCGATCCGGGCGACCGTGAGGCCGTCCGAACCGGCAGTACGCGCCCCGGTATTGCCCGCGACTCGCTCGAACGCCACGATCAGCGTCGCCGGGTCGTGCACGAGGTTGAACAGGTCGTCGAACCTGCGGCCAGGATCAGCCGCAGCCCAACGGTGAAGCTTGGTCTGCATCCCCGATACCCACCCGAACCCGTCCTCACGGACGTGTTCCGGTGGGGCGCCGCCGTTCGGTGGCGCGTCTTTCGGCATTACAGCGTCCTTCCTTCTCGAAACCGCTGCCGTCCTTCCCCATGTGGTCGGCTTTCCCGACCTCGGAGTACTACGACGGCTCCGCCCCGCCCGACGCGTTCAGCAGACGATGTGCCTATCCCGACCATCGGGCTGGCTGCCCGCCGTCGGGAGCCTCGCCGGACGGTTCCCGTGTTCACTGCTGGATCGCTCATCGAAGGAGGCACCCGACTTTGTCCCCGCGGCATCGCCACGGCTACGCCGCAGACCTTCACCATGGCCTCCCTGCGGAGGTGAAAATCCCCGCTCAGGAGTTCCCCGCCCGTCATGAAAGAGCAGGTGCGCACCGCGACCGGCCCAGATCCGCCAGGTTCGAGCCGGTGACCACTTAGGAGACGTAAACGCCGGTTCCTCGCGTATGCCTTTCCGATTCGCTTGCCGGACCCGCACCATCTGGCAGTGCTGACACGCCCCGGCGTTGTCAGGGCCGCTTGCCACCCTCCCCGGCACCTCCCGGATCAGGCTGCCCCCAGCTTCGCCAGACCGCTGCGACGGCCCGACGGAGAAGGTCTCTCACCTCCACACAATCCAACAGCGCCTCACGGCGCACTCTCCCCGGTCGTCAAACCCTTGGCATACAGCGACAACACGACCTCGTCGACTTCCGACAGGCGCCGCTGCCGCTTGCGCACGATCTGCGGTTCGAACGTGCCGGCCCGGTCCCGCGGCACGTCAATCTGCACCGACCCTGACGCGTCGGTCAGCACCGTCTTCGAGCGGGTGCCGTTGCGAATGTTGCCCGACCCGGCGCCGGCGGGTTCGTGTCTGACATAGCCGAGATGCTCAGTCATCTCCTCGTTGAGCGCGGTCTCCAGGACCGTCTTGGTCAACTGCTTCAGCAGCCCGTCCGGGCCCGTCAGGGACAGGCCCTGTTCCTTGGCCGCCCGGACCAGCTCGGCGGCAGCCTTCGCCTCCGCCGACGGCTCAGACCGCTTCTTCCGTTCGGTCCCGTTGTTCTGTGTCGCGGTCATCACGGCACCCTCCTGACCAGGCACAACGCCTAGCGGGTCAGGCCGGAAACACCAACTTGTTGGATTGGTGGCGGAGATCAGGGTCTGCAGCCATGATCTTCGAGGTTGTGGTCGGGGTCGCTCGGGAAACACCTGCCGCCCACGGGCTGGCCCTCGAACGGCCTGCGCCCCGGCCACAACCGCCGGCGAGAGTGGCTCGAGAGAGGTCTGTTTAGCCCGAAGTTGGTCTGCCCTCCTCGCCGGACTCCCCCTATCCGGTTCCGCAAGGAGAAGCCCGTGCCCCCGGCCCCGCCCTCAGCACCTGCCCCGGTCGTCATCGCGATCGATCCTCACAAGGCGTCCTGGACCGCCGTGGCGGTCGATAACCGACTCCAGCCCCTCGCCGCGATTCGCGTCGAGGTCAACCGCGACGGCTACCGACAACTGCGACGCTTCGCCGGCCGCTGGCCAGACGCGACCTGGGCGGTTGAAGGCGCCACCGGCCTGGGCGCCGCGCTGACCGCCAGACTGACTGCCGAGCACATCGACGTGGTCGACGTGCCCGCGAAGCTGGCCCGCCGCGTCCGGCTGCTTTCGACCGGGCACGGCCGCAAAACCGACCAGGCCGACGCCCTGTCGGTCGGAATCGCCGCGCACACCGCCACTCGACTCAATGCCGCTGTCGTCGACGAAGCGATCGCCACCCTGCGGTGCCTTACCGAACACCGTGATGACCTGGTCCGCACCCGAACCCAGACCATCAACCGGCTGCATGCGCTACTCGCCCAGCTCATCCCCGGCGGCCTGCCCCGCGGACTGACCGCCGAGACCGCAGCCGCCGCGCTGCGCAGCATCCGCCCTCGGGCCGTGCTTGCCCGCACTGTGCGCCAGGTTGCCGTGGACCTGCTCAGCGAGGTGCGTCGCCTCGATCGGCGTATCGCCGAGGCAACAGCGACCCTGTCCGCCGCCGTCGCAGCATCAGGCACCACCCTGACCGACCTGCACGGCATCGGAGATGTGGTCGCTGCGAAGATCCTGGCCCGCGCCGGTGCGGTCAGCAGGTTTCGGTCGGAGTCCGCGTTCGCCTCGTACTGCGGTGTCGCGCCGATAGAAGTGTCATCCGGTGACATCCAACGGCATCGCCTATCCCGCGCAGGCGACCGGCAGCTGAACTACGCCCTGCATGTCATGGCCATGGCCCAGATCAAACGAGCGACCCCGGGCCGGGACTACTACCAGCGCAAACGAGCCGCGGGCAAAACCCACAAAGAAGCCATGCGCTGCCTGAAACGCCGCCTCGCCGACGTCGTCTACCGAGCCATGATCAAAGACACGGAGTGTTCCGCACCGGGTTTGATGGAGACATCGAAACCTGGGAGGAACACCAGCGATGCCCGCACCGAAGAAGTACCCCGACGAGCTGCGTGAGCGTG
>NZ_JBSFYP010000009.1:0-142199 GCF_053599835.1 Micromonospora sp. NPDC005163 | reverse complement strand
GCCGGACGCCGCCCGGTTGGCGGCCCGCGCGCCGCGTTCGCCGGCGGTCGAACGCCTGGCCGAGGCCACCGGCCGGGCGGCCGACCTGCCCCGGGCCATTCGAGCCTGGGAGTACGGCGGCACGGCCGGCGTCAACGTCCTGGACGCGGTGTTCACCCCGCCACCCGAGGTCACCGCCCGGGTCACCGAGACGCTGCGTGCGACGGGCAACGACGAGGTGAAGACCTGGCGCAACCGGTGGACCGTCGGCCGGGACGTCCAGGTGCGCTACGGCCGGGACGGGCACTGGTATCCGTTCCGGCGCCACGGCGGTGCCTGGTGGCCGGCGGGTCCGCCCCGCACCGACCCGGCTGACGCCCTGCTCGACCTGCCACCGGACCGGCCCAGCGGCCTCCGGTGACCGGCTCAGTGTTCGTGCCGGCACCCGATCGGGCGGGGGATGCCCGCCCGATCGGGACGCCAGCGGTCAGCCCGCGGGGCGCAGCACCCGGCCGGGCCCGGCGGCGTTGTCGGCCGCGGCCTGGCTGCGCTGGGTGCCGGTGACGCAGATGTCGTCGCCGAGGAACGCCTCGCGCCACACGTAGCCGGCGACGCAGGTGTGCGGACCGTACGGGCCGCTGACCCAGCGGCTCGCGGCGACCGCGTTGTCCGCGAGCACCTGGGAACGGGTCGTGCCGGTCACGCAGACGTAGTCCGACTGGTCGGCGTCGCGCCAGACGTACCCGCTGACGCAGGTGTTCGGGCCGGACACCAACCGGGCGGGGTTGCGCCGGGACGCGGCGGCGGCGTTGTCCGCGGCGGCCTGGCTGCGCTGGGTGCCGGTGACGCAGACGTCGTCCCCGGCGTACGCCTCGCGCCACACGTAGCCGGCGACGCAGGTGTGCGGACCGTACGGGCCGTTCACCCAGCGGCTCGGCGCGGCGGCGTTGTCCGCCCACACCTGGCTGCGGGTTGCGCCGGTGACGCAGACCAGGTCACCGGGGCGGGCCTCCCGCCAGACGTACCCCTGCAGGCAGCGGTTGACCACGTCGGTGGTCACCGTCACCGACGCGTTGTTGCCGGACACCCAGTTCACGCCGATCTGCACGCCGTTGGCGTTGAGCGACTGGGCCGGTCCGCCGCCGGGCCCGGTGCGCAGCAGGGTGGGGGTGCCGTTGCGGACCTCGTGCAGCAGCACCGTGTCCCCCGGGATGCCGGCGCTCCAGCCGGTCTTCCGGCGGAACTCGACGGTGTAGTAGTGGAACGCATCGGCCGGGTCGAACGGGATCCGGACCAGCTGCGGGCCGCTCGCCGCGGGCACCTCCAGCGGCGCCAGGGTGAGGGTGCGCGAGCCCACCCCGTCGGCGGCCATGGTGAACACCCGGTTCTTCGGCAGCCAGCCCAGCTCGTCACGGTGCGGCCCGTTGAGCCCGACCGCGCTGGTGCCGTAGTTCGCGGTGCCGAAGGCGTAGATGTGCATCGCGCTCATCTCGTCCCACGGGTCGTCGTACTCGCCGGGCTGGGACCACGGCGCGTTCTGGTACGTGGTGTCGTTGGAGAACGAGTGGCCCAGGTTGTAGCCGTGCAGCATCTCGTGCGCGGCGAAGCCGACGTTCCAGGCGCCCGGGTCGAGCAGCACCCGGCCGCCGGCCGCCCCGGAGTCCACCCAATCGTTGAGCATGACCGCGATCCGGTTGCCGGCGGGCACCCCGTAGCCGGCGGCCGCGGCGGTGTCCACGCAGCGTTGGATCCGGGTCCACCGGTCGATCGACTGGAACTGCGCGAGGGTGTACGGCATCGTGTACCAGCCCCGGACCACTGAGCCGACCAGCGAGACGCGCCCACCGGACTGGTCGGCCAGGTAGTCCGCCACCCCGCCGGTGCCAATCCCGGCGGCGGTGAGGAAGTTGGCGAAGTGCGCCGGCGTCTTCGGCTCGGCCGGCTTGTCGCTGAACTTGCACAGCAGCACCGACCAGGCGGTCGCGTTGCGGATCGGGCTGGCGGCCGCCGGGGCGGCCGGCAGTGCCACCGCGCCCAGCGCGGCGCAGGCGAGCGCCACGGCCGACGCGGCGACCCGACGGAGGATTCTGGACTTCACGCGTACGCTCCCATCCCTGCGGCCCGCGGGACGCGGGCCCTGCGGTCCACATCGGAGCACTGATCGTGATCGGACCGGCACGTTCAGTCGCGTTGGCGACGGGCCGGAATCCGACTTCGTCGGAGGGCGCCGCTAGGCTCGGCGGCGTGGTGGTACACCAACTCGACCGGGCGCAGGCGCGACGGATCGCCGTCCGGGCCCAGCTGCTCGCCGCGCCGCGGCCGACCGACCTGCTGGCCGTGGTGCGTCAGCTGACGCTGTTGCAGATCGACCCGACGGCTGCCGTGGCGCCGAACGCGGACCTGGTCGCCTGGAGCCGGCTCGGCTCGTCCTACCAGCCGGCCGAGTTGCCGCGGGCGCTGGAGCGGGACCGGTCGCTCTTCGAGCATCACGCGATGGTGCGGCCGATGGACGATCTGGGGCTCTACCTCGCCGCCATGGCGGCTTCGCCGAGTCACGAGCGGCAGCGTGAGTGGCTGCGCGCCAACGACTCGTTCCGCCGCGACGTGCTCGATCTGCTCGGCCGGTCCGGGCCGCTGCTCTCCCGTGACATCCCGGACACGTGCGTGGCGCCGTGGCCGTCGTCGGGGTGGACCAACAACCGCAACGTCACCCAGATGCTGGAGTTCCTGGTCCTGCGCGGGGAGGTCGCGATCGCCGGCCGTCAGGGTCGGCAGCGACTCTGGGACGTGGCGGAGCGGGTCTACCCGCCCGACACCCCCGTCGTCCCGCTGGAACAGGCGCTGCGGCTCCGCAACGAGCGGCGGCTGCGGGCGTTGGGCATCGCCCGGGGGCGGGCGGTGGTCGTCCCCGGCGAGCCGGCGGATGTCGGCGCGGCCGGTGAACAGGCGGTTGTCGAGGGTGTTCCGGGGGTCTGGCGGGTGGACCCGGCCGCGCTCGGGCAGCCCTTCACCGGGCGTACCGCGGTGCTGTCGCCCTTCGACCGGCTGGTGCACGACCGGGTCCGCCTCGCGGAGCTGTTCGAGTACGAGTACGTGCTGGAGATGTACAAGCCGAAGGCCAGCCGACGGTGGGGCTACTTCGCGTTGCCGATCCTGCACGGCGACCGGCTGGTCGGAAAGGTCGACGCCACGGCGGACCGCCGGCGCGGCGCCCTCACGGTGCACGCCATCCACGAGGACCTGCCGTTCAGCCGGGACGTGACCCGGGCCGTGCACGACGAGCTGCACGACCTCGCGGGCTGGCTCGAGCTGACCGCCGAGGGCCTGCGCTGACGGGTGGTCGCCGGCCCCGTGGCCCGGCGACCACCCGACCCGAGCTACGCGATGCGGCGCACCCGGCGGACGGCGAGGTAGAGCAGGAGCAGGGCCAGCGCCACGAAGATGCCGGTCTCGATGCCCTGGAACAGCCAGAACCGGTCCGCCGGCTGGTAGAGCTGCCAGTTGTACGCGCCCGGCTCGATGCCCAGCTCGGAGCCGCAGGCCCGCCCGTCCGGTCCCTTGCCACCCGGCGGGCACTGGATCCGGGTGTCCGGTGCCACCATCGTCCCGTCGGCGTTGCGGACGCCCTGGGCGAGGATCCAACCGCCGCGCTCGGTCTGCGGCTCGGTGACCCCTTCGATCGGGAAGGTGAGGGTCTTGGCGGGTTGGTAGTGCGGTCGTGCCAGGACCGCCACGGCTGCCCGTACGCCAATGAACCCGGCCAGGGTGATGCCCATGGCGGGCAGCATCCGCTTCCACACCGTGCCCGCGAAAATGCCGAGCGCCACGGCGAAGAGGGTGTACCCGATCGGGGCGACGCCCTGCAGGTCGAAGACGATCACGCCCAGCCGACCCTCGTGGGCGGTCTGGGTCAGCGGGTCGACCCACCACGACATGCCCAGGCCGTAGCAGACCGCCGCGAGCAACGTCGCCCCGCCGACCAGCCCGAACTTCACCAGCGCCCAGCGGATCCGGCCGACGCCCTGGGTCCAGACGAAGCGGTGGGTGCCGTGTTCCACCTCGCGTGCGACCAGCGGGGCGCCCCAGAACAGGCCGACCAGCACCGGCAGGGTGAGCAGCAGCACGGCCACCAGGTTCAGGCTGCCGTAGCGGTTGCTGAAGCGGTGGAAGCCCGCGTCGCAGCCGTCCCGGGTGGCCGCGGCCACGTTCGGGTCAGCCAGCTGGCGCGCGCAGTCGGCCAAGCCGAGGTCGGCGTATGTGTGCCGCATCGACAGGCCGATGGGCACCATCAGGGCGGCGAGCGCCGCGAAGCCCAGCAGGGTGAAGAACGCCTGCTTGCGGTGTTGCCGCCAGGTCAGCCAGATCATGCCGGCACCCCCCACTCGCTGTGACTGGTCTGCGTGTTGCCGTCGGCCAGGTAGGCCAGGACGACGTCCTCCAGGCCGACCTCGCGGACCGTCCAGGCCGGATCGGTGACCGGGCCGTCGGTGCGCACGAGCAGCGTGGACTGCCGGTCGGTGTGGCTGGCCCGGACGACGGCGGCGACGCCCCCGATCGGGCCGCCCTCGTGCCGGGGTCCGATCAGCTGCCGGTGGCCGGCCACCAGATCGTCGACCGTGTCGGCGAGCTGCACCTCGGCGGCGTTGAGCACGATCAGGTAGTCGCAGACGCGTTCCAGGTCGGCCAGCAGGTGTGAGGAGAGCAGGACGGTGGTGCCGGAGTCCGCGACGCTGCCCATCAGTGACTGGAGGAACTCCCGTCGGGCGAGGGGGTCGAGGCTGGCGACCGGCTCGTCGAGCAGCAGCAGCCGGGGCTGTTTGGCCAGCGCCAGGGCGAGCGCCACCTGGGCGCGTTGCCCGCCGGAGAGTTTCCCGACCGGCCGGTCCGGCGGTATGCCGAGTTGCGCCAGCCGGGTACGGGCCAGCGGCGCGTCCCACCGGCGGTTCAGCTTGCCGCCGGCGGTGACCAGTTCGGCGGCGGTGAAGTCCCGGTACAGCGGGGTGTCCTGAGCGACGAACCCGATGTCCGCCAGGCCCTCCGTGTCTCCGTACGGCGATCTGCCGAACACCCGTACCGTGCCCGCGTCGGGCTTGAGCAGCCCGACGGCCAGGTGCAGCAGCGTGCTCTTGCCCGCCCCGTTCGGCCCGACCAGTGCGGCGATGCGGCCGGCCGGCAGGTGCAGCGAGCAGTCCCGCAGCGCCCAGGTGCTGCCGTACCGCTTGCCCAGCCGGTCGGCCTCCAAGACCATGTCCATCCTCTGTCCTCTCGTTCCTCTCACGCGGGCTCCTTCTGAGGGGCGTCGTCGGCGAGGGTGGCTCGCAGCGTGGTCTCCACCAGGGCGACGACGTCCTCGGCCGTGAGGCCGGCCGACTGCGCCCGGTGCAGCCACGCGACGAGGTCTTCGCGCAGCTCGGCCTGGTTGGGCAGGGACGCGCCGGCCAGGGTGCGCTGGACGAACGTGCCCACCCCGGGTCGGCCGCCGACCAGACCTTCGATCTCCAACTCCCGGTACGCCTTCAGCACCGTGTTCGGGTTGATCGCCAGCGACTGCGCGACGTCCCTGACCTTTGGCAACTGGTCGCCCGGCACCAGCAGGCCGACCCGCAGCGCCTGTTTCACCTGCTGCACGAGCTGCATGTAGGTGTTCACCTTCGACCGGCTGTCCAGCACAAACTCGATCACTCGAGACGATCCTCCCTGTTGTCCTACGACAGTAGGACTAATAGACAGCTTCACCGGGAGCCGGACCGCTGTCAAGAGAGGCCCGCGGAGTTGCCCCGAACGCGTGGGTCGCCGGGCTGGTCGGGGGGTGTTGGCACCGGAAGGCCAGCAGGTGGCACCGACGGGTCAACCGGCCGGGAAGGGAACGGGCACGTGATCCGTCTGGATGAGGAGGTGTTCGATGGTCACCAGCGAACTGACGACGTCGAGACCGACGCCGCTCCAGGTAGCCCGCGCTCGGGGCCGGCTACGCGGACGGCTCATCCTGCTCGGCCCGGCCTTCGTCGCCGCCGTCGCCTACGTCGACCCCGGCAACTTCGCCACCAACTCGGCCGCCGGCGCCCGCTACGGCTACCTGCTGGTCTGGGTCGTGGTGGTGGCCAACCTCATGGCGATGCTCGTGCAGACGCTCACCGCCAAGCTCGGCCTGGCCACCGGGCGCAGCCTGCCCGAGCTGTGCCGGGAACGCCTGCCGAAGCCGGTGAACCGGGTCATGTGGGTGCAGGCCGAGCTGGTTGCCATGGCCACCGACCTGGCCGAGGTGATCGGCGGCGCCGTCGCCCTGTACCTGCTCTTCGGCATCCCCCTGCTGCCCGGTGGGATCATCATCGGCACCGCCGCGTTCGCCGTGCTCGCCCTGCGCTCGCGTGGATTCCGCGCCTTCGAGATCGCCATCGCCGTGGGGCTCGGCGTCATCGTCCTGGCCTTCGCGGCGAACCTGCTCGCCGCCGGCTCCGACCCGGGCTCCGCCGTGGCCGGCCTGGTGCCCCGGCTCCAGGGCACCGACAGCGTGCTGCTGGCCGCCGGCATCCTCGGCGCCACCGTCATGCCGCACGTCATCTACGTGCACTCCGCGCTCACCCGTGACCGCATCCCGGCCACCGACGACACCGAGCGTCGTACGCTCTTCCGCGGTCAACGCGCCGACGTGCTGCTCGCGCTGACCGCCGCCGGCGCGGTCAACCTCGCCATGCTGCTGATCGCCGCGGCCAGCTTCCGCGGCGGCGGCCCGGTCGGCGCCGACAGCCTGGAGGGCGTGCACGCCGGCCTCGGCCAGACCATCGGCACCGCCGCGGCGTTCGGCTTCGCCATCGCCCTGCTGGTCTCCGGGCTCGCGTCCACCAGTGTCGGCACCTACGCGGGTGAGGTGATCATGCAGGGCTTCCTGCGCCGCCGGATCCCGCTGCTGCTGCGCCGGCTGGTCACCCTGCTGCCCGCGCTGGCCGTGCTCGCCATCGGCCTCGACCCGACCCAGGCCCTGGTGCTGTCCCAGGTCATCCTCAGCTTCGGCATCCCGTTCGCGCTGATCCCGGTGGTCGCCTTCACCCGCCGCCGGGACCTGATGGGCAACCTGGTCAACCATCCGCTCACCACCGCCGCCGCGTCCCTGGTGGCCGCCCTGGTCGTCGCACTCAACGCCTTCCTGCTCTGGCAGGTCGTCACCGGCTGAGCCGGTCGGGCGGGTGCCGACCGTGGCGTGTAGGCCGGGTCGGAGCGGGTACCGCGATCGGGCTGGTCCGGGGGAGTGACCGGTGACGAGCCGAGCCGCCGTACTGGGGAAGGGTCCTGCCGTGGGGTCGTACCGGATCGGGTGGACGGGCGGAGGCCGGGTACGACCGGATCGGGCGGCCCGGCGGCCGCTGACCAGGCTCGCCACGGCGGGGCTGGCGGCGCACGTCTTCTTCGAGTTGGGCTCCGGTGTCGGCATGCCGGCGGCCTCCGTCCTGGGCCCGGTGCCCGCCGCCGGGCTGTGGACCCTTGGCGCCGGGACGCTGTGGCGGGCGGCCGGTACCCGCCCGGCGTCCAGCGACCGGATCTTCGCCGTCGGCAACGGCGTCGGGCTGGCCGCGGTGATCGCCCACCTGCGCGGCTGGCCCGGCCGGCGGACCCGCCTCGGCGTGCCCTGGCTGCGCGAGTGCGAGGGGATGGGGCCGGAGCTGATGCGGTACTACAACCCGATCCTGTACGTGTCGGGCGCGGCCGCCCTGGGCGCGCTGCTGCGGGAGAACCGTTCGGCCCCGCGCTACCTGCCGCTGCTGGCGCTCGGCCTGGTGCCGCTGCTCATCGTCACGCAGCACGCCGAGCACTGGCGGCTGCGTGCGATCGCCGGCCAGCGGCCGGGCTGGTGGAACCGCAGGCTGCGGGCACTCGGCTGAGCCGCGACCGGGCGGGGCTCAACCGGCCACGGCCGGCCCGGTCACGTCCGCCGACCCTCGTCGCGGGTGGGGATCGCCTGACGCTGTTCGAGGGCGTCCGCCGCGTTGGCATCGGCCGGAAGCGACGTCGCCTCGTCGAGCGTGCCCGCCGGTAGCGCGCCCTGCTCGGCCAGGTCGGCCTCGGACGCCTCCGGGTCCACATCACCCGACATGCGGTCCGGTGGCCCCGTGTCGATCGCGTCCTGCCGTTGCTCGAGGGCGTCCGCCTCGGGCGGGGGAATTGGATCACTCTGCTCGTCCCGGTACGTGCTCATCGCGGTCTCCTACCCGGCGGGTGTCGACATGCCGCCGGGCCGCTGCCTACCCGTCACCGTCCGATTCACGCCACATCGCTGCGCGGTGGCCGACACCCGGCGTGGGCCGACACCCGGCGTGCGGAAAGTTGCGGACGGCAGTCAACCTGTGCCCCGGAGCCGTCGTCCTTGGTTGCGACGGAAGGAGAGCCCGTGCGGTGGAAGAAACGCTTCGAGGGGTTGGACACGCTCGTCGCCGATCGCGGCAGTGCCCTGCTCGCGACGGCGGTACTGCTGACCGGCAACCGAGCCGCCGGCGAGGACCTGGTGCAGGCGGCGCTGGAACGGCTGATGCGGCACTGGAGCCGGGTGCACGGTGACAAGGAGGGCTACCTGCGCCGGACGCTGTACCACCTCGCGGTGGACCAGTGGCGCAGCCGCCGACGCCGCCCGGAGGTGCTGGCCCAGGTGGAGCCGCCCGGCGAGCCGGACGGCACCGAGGCGCTGCACCTGCGCCAGGCGCTGATGCAGGCGCTGGCCACGCTGCCGCCCCGGCAGCGGGCGGTGCTGGTGCTGCGGTACTGGGAGCAGTGCAGCGAGGCGGAGGCCGCCGAGATCCTCGGTTGCTCGATCGGCACCGTCAAGTCCACCGCCTCCCGGGGGTTGTCCCGCCTCCGCGAGGTGACCGCCGCCTGGACGGTCGACGACGTCCCGGCCTCGAACGGAGCGAAATGATGACCAGCGACATCGAAGAGCAGTTGACCATCGGAATGCGCCAGGAGGTGGCGGGCCTCGCGCTCGACACGGACGTGCTGGGCGCGGCGACCCGGCGGCACGGGCGACGGGTCACCGTGCGGCGAGCCTCGTACGCCGCTGGCGTGATGGGCCTGGCCGGGGCGCTCGCCGCGGTGGTGGCGATCGGTGGGCCCGGCGCCTCGGCGCCGGGAGGCAACGCCCCGGGTGCCTCGGCGCCGGGTGGCAACCCGCCGCCGGTGGCCAGCGCCGACTCGCCACAGCTCCAGCTGGCCTCGGCGATCACCGCCAGCGAGGCCGTCAGCTACCGCCTGAAGATCACCGTCGGCAGCAGGGAGGACCCGGACGCCGGGGGGACCGCGGAGGCAGCCTGGGACCCGGACCGTTCCACCGGCTGGCTGACCTCCTCCATACCCGGTGGAGGGGCCTACTACCAGCGGATGATCAACGGGACGTTCTATGTCGGATCGAGTGGCTCGGCGACCTGGAAGCAGGAGCCGAACAACGGCTATCTGGAGTACGGCGACGTCCTCGGTGGCGCGGCCGGCGCGTCGGCCGATCCGAAGGAGTTGTTCGCGGCGCTACGGGAGGCGCACGCCAAGATCACCCGAACCGGCGACGGCCGGTACCACTTCGAGAGCACCCGCTCCTACGACGACGAGCACAGCGCCGGCACCCGAACGCTGGTCGGGGACGTGACCGTCGGCGCGGACGGCCGCGTCGCGACGGTGACCTACCTGTCGTCGAACAAGGCCCGGATCAAGGCTGGGGTGAAGAGCCCCAAGAGTGGGCTCACCATGGAATCGCATCAGCGGCTGACCCTGGAGCTGTCCGACTACGGCGTCCCGGTGCGGGTGCAGAAGCCGACGAACGTGATCGTCGCCCGCTGACCGAAAGGCCTTAGGTCACGGCCCCGCACTGCCCGCCGCACCGCGCGGCGGGCAGTGCGTCAGCCGGCATTGGCCGGTCGGGTCCTCAGTGGATGTCGCGGCGGATCAGTCGGTGAGCGTCACCGGGGACCGGTCGCGGCGGGATGCGGCGGCCAGCCCCAGCGCCAGCAGCGCGCACACCGCGCCGACCAGGAAGAGCAGCGAGGCCGCCAGTTGGCCCAGCCACTCCCACAGCGGGTGCCACGCCGGGTGCGGCTCGTCGAGGTGGTGCTTGAGCAGTTGGGGCGCGGCGAGGAGCACCGGCAGCCACCACAGCACCATGGTGACGCCGAACAGGAATTTCGCCGTGCCGCCGCCCAGGCGTTCCTCGGTGCGTCGGCTGGCCCAACCGAAGACCAGCCACCCGGCCAGCGCGCCCAGCAGCGCGCCGATCACCCCGGCGGGGACCACCGCCGGCGGCGGCGCGCGGTGCAGTTCGACCGACAGGTACGTGCCGTCACCGGTGGTCTGTGAGGGGATGGAGGCGTTCAGGATGGTGTCGCCGCGCCGAGCCAGCATGGTGGTCGTGGTGCTCACCATCGGGGTAGCGCACAGCTTGTCCGAGCAGATCGTGTCCTCGACCACCACGGGGTCGTACAGCCGTCAGCCGGTTTCGCGCAGGCGCTGCCGGGCCACCGTGACGATCTGCTCGGCCGGCACCGATGGTGCGCCGACGGAGGTGACGCCGGTGGCGCTCTCCTGGTACTCGCCGCCGTCGCCGAGCAGCACGGTTTTGAGGTTGCTCAGCCGCAGGGGGTGCCCGTACACGACGAAGAGCGCGGGTGGGGTGTCGATCTCGCCCAGGTCATGTCCGGGAAAGACCTCGGTCAGGATGGCGCCGGCCTCGGCGCGGTCGGGCTGCGGTCGGGAAGTCTCCCAGGCGACCCGGCTGGCCAGCGCGCCGGCGAAGAGGCCGCAGATGAGCGCGGCCAGCGTGGCCCAGGCGACGACGCTGTAACTGGCGGGGCGGCCGAGCCGGCGGCGCAGCAGCCGCCAGTACCGGCGGGCCAACAGGTCGGTCGTCGGCATGGCCATCCTTCGGGTCCGGCGTCAGGCGGGGCGGGAGGCGTAGGTGCCGCAGTCGCGCCTCGGCGGCGGTGGTGAGCCGGCGCAGCCGGTGCCGGCACTATAGATAGATCGTTTATGGATGGGCAAGGATGTGGGTGTCATCCCCGCGATAGCCACCACCGGTGGCCGGGATCGGCCAGGATGGGCGAGGCGGCCGGCCACGGCCGTGGCGAGGAGGGCGGGCGATGCGGGTGCGGGCGCGGGTGACCCGGGGGCGGCACGCCCGGGCGGGAACAGCGCTGGCCACCCTGCTCGTCTGGGCGGTGCCGCTGGCACTGGTGCTCGCGCCGGGCGCGGCGCTGGCCGGCGCGCCGGGCGCCGGAACGGCGGTCTGCCAGGTGCGCGACGATCGGCTCCGGGAGATGTCCGGGATGGTCGCCACGGACGACGGGTACGTGGTGGTCAACGACGGCGCCGACGACGAGGCCCGCCGCCGGATCTTCTTTCTCGACCGCCGTTGCGCGGTGGTGCGGACGGTCGCCTACCCGTCCCAACCACGCGACACGGAGGACCTGGCCGTCGGCCCGGATGGCACCATCTGGGTCGCCGACATCGGCGACAACGACCGCACGCGGGAGACGATCGCGCTGTGGCGGCTCGCGCCGGACGCGGACCAGCCGGTGCTGCACCGGATGACGTACCCGGACCGCCCGCACGACGCGGAGGCGTTGCTGCTCGACGCGGATGGCCGGCCGCTGATCGTGACCAAGGGGGGCAGCGGCACGGTCTTCCTGTACGCGCCGACCACCGCGCTGCGTCCCGCGGCGACGACGCCGCTGGCCTCGGTCGGTCAGGTGGCCCTGCCGGCCTCCACGACCAGCAACCCGTTCTCCTTTCTCGGCCGGGGTGTGGTCACCGGCGCGGCGAGCGCGCCGGACGGGCGTCGGGTGGTGCTGCGCAGCTACGCCGACGCCTTCGAGTACGACGTGCCCGACGGCGACCTGGTCGCCGCGCTGACCAAGGGCGTCCCGCGGGTCACCCCGCTGCCGGACGAGCCCCAGGGCGAGTCGATCACCTACAGCCGGGACGGCCGGTCGTTGCTCACCGTCTCCGAGTCCGCCGGCCAGCCGCAGGGCACCTACCCGGCGATCCTGCGGTATCCCGCCACGACGGGGACGGCCGCCACCCCAAGCCCGATGGAGTCCACCACCGCCGGCCCGCTGGCGCCCAGCGCGGTCCGCCCGGCGGCGGCGGACGTGGGCGGCGCGGGCGATCGGACCTGGCCGCTGGTGGCCGTCGCCGGGACGCTGCTGGCGCTGGTCGGGCTTGCCGGTGTGCTGTGGCGGCGACACACGGCCCGGCGGTGACGGGATGTCCGTGCTGTCCGCGTTGCGCCACCCGATCGTCGCCGCCCCGATGGCCGGCGGCCCGTCCACGCCGGCGCTCGTGTCGGCCGTCTCCTCCGCCGGCGGGTTGGGCTTCCTGGCCGCTGGGATGATCGACACCGGCCGGCTGGCCGCCGACATCGCGGAGGTCCGTGCCCACACCGACCGGCCGTTCGGTGTCAACGTCTTCCTGCCCGGCTCCGGCACCGTCGACGAGGCCGCCATCCGGGCGTACGCCGACCGGCTCGCCCCGCACGCCGGCCAGCGCGGGGTGGCCCTGGGCGAGCCGGTGGGCGGCGACGACGGATACCCGGACAAGCTGGCCATGCTGCTCGCCGACCCGGTCCCGGTGGTGTCCTTCGCCTTCGGGTTGCCCGACCGGGCCGCGGTGGCCGCCCTGCGGGAGCGGGGCACCGAGGTGTGGGCCACGATCACCCGGCCGGACGCCGCCACGGCTGCCGCCGAGATCGGCGTGGACGCCGTGGTGGTGCAGGGCACCGAGGCTGGTGGACATCGCGGTGGCCTGCCGGACGACGACGACTACGCGCTGCTGCCGCTGCTCCGGCTGGTCGCCGCCGGTGGTGACCGCCCGCTGGTGGCCGCCGGAGGCGTCGTCGACGGCCCCGGGGTGGCCGCGGTGCTGGCCGCCGGCGCCGCCGCCGCGCAGCTCGGCACGGCGTTCCTGCGCTGCCCGGAGGCGGGGAGTTCGCCGATGCACCGGTCGGCGGTGGCCAGCTCCGCGCCGACCGCTCTGACCCGGGCGTACACCGGCAAGCGGGCTCGCGGCGTGGTCAACGACTTCCTGCGCCGCCACGATGCCGCGGCGCCCGCCGGCTACCCGCAGGTGCTGCACCTGACCCGTCCGTTGCTGTCAGCCGCCCGGCGCGAGGGGGACGCGTCGGTGCCGAACCTGTGGGCTGGGCAGGCTCATCCCCTGGCCCGGGACCTGCCGGCCGCCGAGCTGGTTGGCGAGGTCAGCGCCGGGGCCCGGACCGCGTTGGCGGCGGCGGCGGAGCGGGCGACCCGCTGGGGTTGACCGGATCGCCGGCCGGCCCGGACGGGATGGCGGCGGAAGCCGTAGAGTCTCGCCGTGATCGAGATCGGCGCGCAGGTCGACCTGTCCCACCCGCCGGACCGGGTGTGGCTCGCATTGACGGACCGGGAGCTGCTCGGCCGGTGGTTCGCCGAGGCCGACGTGGCGGAAGTCCCGGACCGGCTGGTGCTGCACACGGCCGGGTTGCCCGGCTTCGACGCCAACGTCGAGGTCGAGGTGATCGAACGGCGTGTGCCCGAGCTGCTCACGATGCGCTGCGACGAGGCGGGCCGGCTCACCGAGGTGACCTGTGCCGTCACCGCCACGAAGCAGGGCTGCCGGCTGGCGGTCCGCGAGGTGACGACGCACGGCACCTGGTCCGCCGAGCAGCACGACCCACGCGAGCAGCAGCTCCGGCAGGCGCTGACCGTGCGCCTGCCGGCCATTCTCGACTGGCTCGCTTTCCAACAGGTCGACCTGCGGCGCGGTGAGGCCGGGATGACGGCCGAACTCCCGACGATCGGCGCGCTCCGGGAGGGCCCCGCCCGGGCCCGCCGCCGTCGCCGCACGGTGGTCGCGGTGCTGACCGGCGCCGTACTGGTCGCGGGGCTGGCGGCGTGGGTCGCGTTGCCGGGCGAGCCGGACACCGCTGCCGCCCCACCCCCGGCGACACCGTCACCGACGCAGGCGTCGGCGTCCGAGGCGGCCGTCGTGCCCACCGGCTCACCGAGGGCGACGCCCTCGGCGCGCCCCTCGCGGACCGCCGCGTCGGCGACCGCCCGCCCGAGCCGCACCCCGACGGTCAAGCCGTCGCCCACCCTCGCCTCGGTCCCGGCATCACCGCCGCTGACCGCCAGCTACCGCACCGACTCCAGCCGGCTGTTCGGCTACACGGGCGAGGTGGTGGTCGAGAACCCGGGCGGTGCACCGGTGGCGGACTGGGTCGTGGTGGTGACCCTCGCCGAGAGCAGCACCTTCGACGACGTCGACGGCGCCGACGTGAAGCGGGACGGGCGGACGCTCACCTTCAGCGGGCCGGCCGTGCCGGCCGGCGGGTCGAAGACGTTCCAGTTCGACGTCCGCGACAGTCGGCCGAAGGCCAGGGAGCCGGAGGGCTGCACGGTGGACGGCAATCGGTGCGCGGGCACGTGAACGCGGGCCGCGACGGGCGGCCCGAGCGCGGGGAGGGCCATCGTGCCGCGTCCACCGGTTCTCGCGGTCGTCCGGCAACGGCCCGACCCGGGAGCATGCGGGCGGGCGGTCGTCCCTAGGCTGGCGGCATGGCACTGCTGCACCGGGCGACCCTGCGCCCCTCGAAGCTCGACCTGCTGGCGACCTGGCTGCCCGCTCGACCGTGGTACCGGGGGCCGGCCGGCGCCGACGTGGTGACCCTGGGCGCCTACCGCTTCGACGACCCCGCTGGCGCGGTCGGCATCGAGACGATCCTGGTCGGCGCCGGCGACGGGCCGGTCCACCAGGTCCCGCTCACCTACCGCGCCGCGCCGCTCGACGGCGCCGACGACTGGCTCGTCGGCACCACCGAGCACTCGGTGCTCGGCCCGCGCTGGGTGTACGACGGCTGCGCGGACCCGGTGTACGCGACGGCGCTGGCCGACGCGATCCTCGCCGGCACCGGTCAGGCGGAGCAGTACTTCGAGGTCGACGGCCGACGCGAGCTGCGTGAGCCGAACATGACGATCCTCGGCAGTGGTGCCGCGCCGCTTCCGGTCGACGCCGCGGTACCGGTGGTCGATGAGGACGCCTCGCTGATCGTCACCGATTCCGTCGAGTTGGTCGTCGTACGTCGGCCCGGCGCCGGCGCGGTCGATGCCGCCGTGGCGGTCCTCAGTGGCAGCTGGAACGGCCAGCCGACGACCGTGCCGCTGGCGTACGCCCGAGCGCGCTGACGCCACGGCGGGCCGGCAGGGCGTTACGGTCGTGGTGTGATTACCGTCGCCGACGTGCGGGCCCTCGCCCGGACGCTGCCCCGCAGCAGCGAGCATCTGATCCGGGATCGGGTGAAGTTCCGGGTCGGGTCCATCGTGTACGTCGCGTTCTCCCGTGACGAGGCGACGATGGGCTTCGGGTTCCCCAAGCAGGAGCGGGCCGGGCTGGTCGCCGCCGAGCCGGATCTGTTCTTCCTGCCCGGCGAGTCGGACCTGCGCTTTCACTGGGTGTGCTGCCACACCGCCCGGCTGGAGCACGGGTACATGACCGAGCTGGTCACCGAGGCGTGGCGGATGGTGGTGCCGAAGTTCCTGGCCCGGCAGCGGCTGGGCGGCTGACAGGCGGCGAACTACGACGACGGGGGCCTGGTAGCGGGCCCCCGTCGCGTTTCACCACCGAGTCGGTGGGGGTGGCGGCGATACGGGCGGTCGGTCGTCGCAGGTGATGGTGTTCGGCAACAGCCACGGGGCCAACCAGCCGCCGTCGTTGCCGCCGAGGTCGGTCAGCGCGAACTCCGAGCCGGCCGGGGTGAAGTGGAACGACCCGCAGTTGTTGACGCCGACCGCACCCACGTTGCGGGCGTCCACGTTGGCGAACGAGGCCGAGCCGGAAGAGCGGGCGCTGACCACGGAGGTGCCGGTGCCGTCGACCCGGACGTTCCGGAAGTGCACGTTGGTGATCGAGTAGAGGTCCTTCACCGGCCAGTCGCTGACCACCATGATCGCGTTGTAGGTGTTGTCGAGGTATGCGTCGCCGACCACCTCGATGGCCGCGTCGATGCTCCGGTCCAGGGCGAAGATCCAGATCGCGCCCAACCCGATGTTCCAGTTCAGCTCGTACGTGCCGGCGCGGGCGGTGGTGTTGTTGGTGATCCGCAGGTGACCGGTGAACGGCTCCGCGCCGAAGCGCGAACCGGCGTGGATGCCGCTGCCCTCGCGCACCGGATCGGCGATGAGGTTGTGCGAGACGGTGTTGTCCCTGCCGCCGTAGATGGCGATGCCGTTGGCCAACGTCGGCGACTGCACGGTGTTGTGGTCGAACGTGTTCCGCGCGTTGGCCGTCGTCTCCGACCACATCGCCAGGCCGTCGTCGCCGGTGTTGCGGACGAAGTTGTGGGCGACGAGCGAGTTCGTGACGCCGGTGTGGAAGTTGAGCGCGTCCGCGATCTGGTCGACGATGATGTTGTTGGTGACGCGGACGTTCGTCATCGGCCCGTCGAACCACAGGCCCACCTTGGTGTGGTGCAGGTAGAGCCCGTCGATGGTCGAGTCACTCATCGCCCCACCGATCGCGTTGACCTGGTCGGTGTCGATGCGTTCCCGCACGTCCCCCTCGATGGCGAAGCCGGAGAGGTGGACGTTGCGGCTGCCGCCGTCAGCGGCGTCGCGGCCGTAGAAGCCGACGCCGGTGTGCACCGAGCCGTCCGGGGCCGGCGTCGGCAGGGCGACCTCGCGGCCCTTGATGATGGTGTACCAGCTGCCGGCGCCCTCGATGGTCACGTCGTCGACGGTGATGTGCCGGTTGACCTGGTAGGTGCCCGGCGGGATGTACACCTTCAGGTGGGCCCGCCGGGCGAAGGCGATGGCCCGGTCCAGGGCGGCGGCGGAGTCCCGCCGGCCGGTGGGGTCGGCGCCGAAGGCCAGCACGTTCGCGGCGAGAAGCCGGACGTGCGGCGGCGCGACCAGTTCGGAGTCGAGCAGGTCGATGACGGTCCAGGCGGCCGCGCTGCCGGGTGGCGCGGTGAGCCGGACCCGGTCGCCGGCCCGGTAGGTGCGCCCGAGCAGGAGCCGCTGCTCGTCGTAGAAGTGGGTGGGCCGGAACGGCGTGCTGATGGTCGGGTACGGCGTGGTGGCCGACGGCACGCACGAGCACTCGGTGATCCACCAGTCCGGGTTCAGCAGCCCGGCCTGGGGGTCGTTGGAGAACGGGTACTGGTTGTAGAGCCATGAGTACTGCGAGGTCAGCGTCATGCTGCGGACGTGCTTGCCGTTGACCGCGACGCCCAGCGGGGCGGTGATCCCGCCGCCGCGCGGCGCGTCCGGGATGCTGTACCGCACGGTGATCGCGTTGGCCGCGCTGGGCAGGGCGAACTCGACGTACTCCCCGGGGGTGAGCCGCACCGCCCGGCGGCCGGAGGCCTCCGCGGGCAGCGTGTAGGCGGACCGGTCGGGGCCGATGATCTCGCCGTTGGTGTGGGCGTTCTCCGCCTCCTGCTCGAGAAAGCCGACGTTCGCGCCGCGCCCGGCGACCAGCGCCGGGTCGAGGGCGGCCCGGGTGACCACCGGCTGCACGCCGGATGCTCGGGTGGCGGCTGCGGCGGGCCCACCGCCCAGCAGTGCGAGGGCGGTCACGGCCACGACCGCGCCCGCGGTCAGTGGCCGGTGGGGGCGTCGCCGCGCCGGGATCGTGCTCCGGGACATGGACTCTCCTCTGTGGTCCGCGGGCGCTCTCACCGGCGCTCAGCATCGACCGCCATGATGCCAGTGGCGTGCGTAACGTTGCAAGAGGAAGATGAAAACATGAAAAGTGACGACCGAGAAGCAGAAAGAAACCGACAACACGCTTCAATGCGCGCCGTCGGCCAGCTCCACCGGAGCGGCTCCCGACGGGCGTAGGCTGAACCGCGTGGATCAAGAAGACCGGATCGCCCTGTTCCTCGACTACGAGAACCTCGCGCTGGGGGCTCGCGACAACCGCGGCGGCATGGCCTTCGACTTCCGGCCCATCGCCGACGCCCTGGCCGAGCGGGGGCGCGTGGTGGTGCGCCGGGCGTACGCCGACTGGTCCTACTTCGACGAGGACCGCCGGATGCTCACCCGGTCCCATGTCGAGCTGATCGAGATCCCGCAGCGGATGGGCGCCTCCCGCAAGAACGCGGCCGACATCAAGATGGCCGTGGATGCCATCGAGCTGGCCTTCGAACGCGACTACATCTCCACCTTCGTGATCTGTAGCGGCGACAGCGACTTCACCCCGCTGGTGCACAAGCTCCGCGAGCTGAACAAGCGGGTCATCGGCGTCGGCGTCGAGGGGTCCACGTCAGCGCTGCTCCCGCCGGCGTGCGACGAGTTCCTCTACTACGACCGGCTGGAGGGTGTGGACATCCCGCCGACCCACGGCCGGCGTGGCCGTCCGGTGCGGCAGCCGGGCCCGGAGCTGCGTGCACCCGAGCCGGAGCGGGAGCAGGAGCCGGAGGAGGAGCGGCAGCCGACGGGGGAGGAGCCCGGCCGGGACGTGGACGCCCTCGCCGTGCTGGTGGCCCAGACGGTGGCCGGGCTCCAGGGCAGCGCCAGCGGCGAGGTGACCGCCTCCCGGCTCAAGCGCACCCTGCTGCGCAAGGACCCGACGTTCAGCGAGTCCGACTACGGGTTCCGCACCTTCGGCGAGTTGCTGCGTCACCTCGCCGCGCAGAGCGTGATCGAGCTGGCCGAGGGCCCCGCGAAGGGCGACCCGGAGGTCTCGTTGCCGGAGCATGGCGATCGTGAGGTGGCCTTCGGTCTGCTCCGTGGCGTTGTGGCGGACCTGGGCAGCGCGGGCAACCCGGTCGCCCTGTCCGGGCTGAAGAACCAGCTGCGCCGGGCCCGGCCCGACTTCAGCGAGAAGAAGCTCGGCTACCGCAGCTTCCTCCAGTTCTGCAAGGCCGCCGCCACCGGCGGTGTGGTCGACCTGCGCTGGAGTCCCGAAGCGGACGACTACCTGCTCACCGCGCAGGGGTGAGTGCCAGCCGGCTCCCTGGCCGGCATGCCCGAAGGCGCCTCGTCCCGGTTCTGATCCGCTGCTCAGGACGGGAGAAGTGCCGCGGCGGCTCCTCCATGTCTCGAGTTGACCCGAACTGCGCCCGAATCGCGGCTCTTGTCACGCTCTGAGCCCACCTGCGCCGTACCCCTTGCCGGGGAATTGCTATACGGTCGGCGAATGATGGTGGAGGAACACTGGTGGAACGGTGACACGACCCCGCGCGGGCGCCGGGACGTGTACATCCGTACTGACGGGCAGGGTTGGGAGGTCCGCGCCCAGATCGGTGGGGCGTCGGGTCGTGAGCGGGTGCAGCAGTGCCCCAGCCGGGCCTCGGCGGCCATCCTCGCCGACGCCTGGCGCGGCACCCACCCTTCCTGGCGCGAACTGACGCGCTGATCCGGCACCGGGCCGGGCCGGCAACGCTCCAGGGCTCCAGCCCGGCGCGGTCACCGGCCGGCCCGGCGCACGGCTCACCCGGCGGCGGCCGGAGACGGGGTCACGTCAGCCGGTCACTGCGCGTCGCTTCGACGAAGGTGCGCCACTGCTCGGGGCGGAACCGCAGTGCGGGGCCGGTCGCGTCCTTGCTGTCCCGAACGCCGATGACATCGGGCAGGTTGTCCGCCACCTCGACACAGTTGCCTTGAGCGCTGCTCCGGATGCTCTTGCGCCAAGCGGCGCCGGTCAGATCAACCATCGTGTCTCTCCTTGATGTCCTGCACGAGCTTGCGGGATTCCTGCACGCTCAGCGCCTCTGACGTGAGCGTCTTCCAGACCTCGGCGTACGCGCGGACCTCTTCGATCCGGTCGAGGTACAGAGCTCCCGACAGTCCCTCGCTGTAGACCGTCGTGGGCTCTGCGGACCTGGCACCGGTGGTGGGGAAGTCCAGGATGACGAAATTCCCTGCCACCGCCACCTGACTCAGCCTGCTGCCGAGCGGCAGAAGCCTGATGGACACGTTGGACGCGTTGCCGGCCTCGATGAGCCGATCTAGCTGCCCAGCCATGCCGGGAACGGCGCGGTGTAGTAGTGCCTCCTCAAGAATGACGTCCAACGTGGGCGCGGCCGGGCGCTTCCTGACCAGGATTCGCTGACGCTCGGTCCGCAGTTCCACCAGCTTGGCCACCTCGTCGTCCGAGGTTTCTGGTCGAGTCCGTCCTACCTCAGCCGCGTACTCCGGCGTCTGCAACAGGCCGGGTACCAGGGCATGTTCATAGGTTCGTATCCGGCTGGCCGCTGACTCCAGCCCCACGTACAGCTCGAACCACCTCGGGATGATCTCGCCGTAGGCGTGATACCAGCCCTTGCTTTTGGACTCGCTGGCCAGGCTCACGAGGACTTCGGTCATGTCCGCGGCGGCGCCGTAGAGGCGGCACATCTGGTCGACGTCCAGCGCCCGCACGGGGGTCTGCCCGGACTCGATGCGGTACATCTTGGCGCGGGACCACTCAAGGTCGGACGCAGCCGCCTCCAGCCCGATGCCTGCCTGCTCTCTGGTCTGGCGCAGCAGCCGGCCGAGCTGCCGCCGCGGCACCGTCGAACCAGCCTCGGTCATTCGCGCCGTCCTCTCCGTCTCGTCTTGACACGTCATCCGGCGTCGATTGGGACGCCACACGCATCATCACCCGAAACGTGCCGTGCGTAGTGAACATCTCACGGCGAGTGTTGCAGGAGGATTCACCGGCCCGGGATCGTGACAGGTATCAGGGCTGGTGGACGGGCCTCTACTGGCCGATCGAGCCCTCTCAGCCGGACGACCAGGAGGGGATGACGATGATTGAGCAGTACCGGCCCGAGCCGCCGTTCCTCGTGATCATGGCCGGTTACGTGATCGACCTCCATCACCGCAACGTCTGCCGCCTGTGCCGGCCTGACGGGACGTGCCCGAAGCTCGCCGAGGCCGCCGAACGCCTGACAGCCTGGCGGCAACGGACGATCAGATGAGGCTCCATGCGGCCGACCTCGTGCTGGTTGACCGGTCCGCGAGCCCGCAGTTCGTGGTGCCCATCAGATTCCGGCTGATCCGGGTCCTGGACCGCACCACCACCTACGACGGCTGGGCGTGGCTCGACGGGTACCAGGTGAACCGGACCGGCCAGGCGTTCGCCCGTCGGGAGATCTACGTGCAGCCGGAGAATCTCCGCAAGCTCACGGACCCGGCCGCGGTCGGCCGTTCGTCCCTGATCGGCGGCTGAGCCCAGATCCTCTCGATCGCCTGATGCTGTGTAGTCGTCGACGGGTCGATGCGACTACTCACCTGATCAAGCGGTTCCGTGCGATTCCGTGTCCCCCGCGTCAGGCGGGGTACACCGGGGCGGCCGGTTCGCGCGTGATGGAGGTCGCCCATGTCGCAGGGTCCCGACGAGGAGAACCTGAGGATCGAGGAGGAGGCGCGGGAGGCCGAGCACCGGCTGGCCGCGCTCGGCGACCGGTCCGAGGACGCGCTGACCGACGAGGAGGCCCGGGTGTCGGATAACGCCCGCACCGAGCAGGACGCCGGCTAGGGCCGGCCCGAGCAGAACGCCGGCAGAGAAGCCGGCCCGAGCCGGGCCGGCCCCTCTCGACGGCAGGGGTCAGGCGGCCTGGTCCTTCGGGACCGGGAGCACCACGCCCTCGGCAGCCGACCGGTGCGCCAGCTCGATCAACTCGACGGTGGCGACCGAGTCCCGCGGATCCACCGGCATCGGGGTGCCGTCCCGCAGCGCCGCGGCCACCTGCTGGTAGAAGCTCTGGTACGAGCCGGGCTCGGTGGGCACCGGCCGCAGGTCACCGTCGACGCCGAGCAGGCCGTACCGCTCCGGCGGAACCTCGCCCCAGCCCGGCTGGTCCGGCCGGCCACCGTCGTGCAGCGCCGCTTCCTGCACGTCCAGCCCGTACGTCGTGTAGCCGGCCCGGTCACCGAGCACCCGCAGCCGGGGCCCGAGCTGAGCGGTGATCGCGCCCATCCAGAGGTGCGAGTGCACCCCGTTGGCGTGGGTCAACGCCACGAACGCGTCGTCGTCGACCGCGGCGCCCTCGCGGCGGCGGTCGACCTCGGCGTAGACGCGGTCGACGGCACCGAAGAGCTGTAAGGCCTGGTCGATGAGGTGGGCGCCGAGGTCGAAGAGGGCGCCTCCGGCCTCCTCGGGGCCGGCAAGCTCCCGCCAGCCCGGCTTGATGGTCGGGCGGAACCGCTCGAACCGGGACTCGAAGCGGAGCACCCGCCCCAACTCGCCCTGCTCCACGAGGCGGCGTGCGGTCAGGAAGTCGCCGTCCCACCGGCGGTTCTGGAACACCGTCAGCGGCACTCCCCGGCGGTCGGCGTCCTCGACCAGCGCCCGACTGTCGGCGGCGGTGGGTGCCAGCGGCTTGTCGACGACGACCGGCAGGCCGGCCGCCACCGCCGCCCGGGCCATCGGCACGTGCAGCCGGTTCGGCGTCGCCACCACGACCAGGTCCAGCGCGTCGGGCGTACGCCACAACTCGTCGGCGTCGTCGACCAGGCGGGCGTCCGGGTGGTGCTGCCGGGCCTGCTCACGCTTCTGCGGATCGCGGGTCATGATGGCGTCCAGCCGCAGCCCGGGCGTCGCGGCGATCAGCGGTGCGTGGAACACCCGGCCCGCCAGCCCGTACCCCAGCAGACCGACCCGCAGCGCCTCCGCCATGCCGTGCTCCCGTCTCCCGGTCCGCGCCCTGGTGGCGGCGGTCCCGGTGATCGAATCTACGCCCCGGTCGGCCCGGTCCGGCCCGCGCCCGGCGCTGCTCAGCTGGCCGGGTCGGCGCGCAGGTAGGTGAGCACCGCGAGCACCCGGCGGTTGGTGTCGTCGCTGGGCGGCAGGTCGAGCTTCAGCAGGATGTTGCCGACGTGCTTGCCGACCGCCGCCTCCGTGACGTGCAGCCGGGCGGCGATCGACGCGTTGGACCGGCCCTCGGCCAGCAGCGCCAGCACCTCACGTTCCCGGGCGGAGAGCGCGGCGAGCGGGTCACGCGGGCGGTGCAGCAGCTGCCGGACGACGTCCGGGTCGATGGCGGTGCCGCCGGCCGTGACCCGGTGCAGCGTGTCGACGAACTCGGCGACCTCGGCCACCCGGTCCTTGAGCAGGTAACCCACCCGCTGGCCGTCGCCGCTGTCCAGCAGCGCCGCGGCGTACCCGGTCTGCACGTACTGGCTCAGGACCACGACCGGGAGCTGGGGTCGCTCGGCGCGCAACGCCACGGCGGCCCGCAACCCGTCGTCTCGCCGGCCGGGCGGCATCCGGATGTCGGTCAGCACCAGGTCCGGCCGGTGCGTGCGGGCCGCGTCCAGCAGCTCCGGAGCCGAGCCGACGGCGGCACACACCGTGAAGTCGAATCGGGTGAGCAGCCCGACCAGCCCCTCGCGCAGCAGCACCTCGTCCTCGGCGAGCACCACCCGGGTCAAGGACGACATGGCAGCTCCACCCGGACCAGGGTAGGCCCGCCGGGTGGGCTGGAGAGCAGCAGCCGGCCGTCGGCGGCGGCGACCCGGTCGGCGAGGCCGGTCAGGCCGGTGCCCCGGGTGGGGTCGGCGCCGCCGCGGCCGTCGTCGGACACCTCGACGACGAGGTCTCCGCCGGTCCGGGCGAGGCGTACCTCGGCGCGGGTCGCCCGGGCGTGCCGCGCCACGTTGCCCAGCGCCTCCGACACCACGAAGTAGGCGGTGGTCTCGACGATCTCCGGTAGCTCGCCGTCGAGATCGGCCCGTACGGTGACCGCGACGGTGGTCGCGTCGGCCAGCTCGCGTGCCGCACCGGCGAGACCGAGGTCGGTGAGGCTCTGCGGCCGGATGCCGTGCACCAACTGCCGGAGCATCACCATCAGGCCCCGGGCCTGGTCGTGCGCGACGGCCAGGGGCCGGGCCGCGGGGGAGTCCTCGGGCACGTCCAGCCGGGCCAGGCCCAGCTGGAGGGTGAGGCTGGTCAACCGGGGTTGGGCGCCGTCGTGCAGGTCGCGCTCGATCCGCCGCCGTTCGGCCTCGTACGCGCCGACCAGCCGGGTCCGGGACCGGGCGACCTCGCGAAGCGCCGCCGCGTCGACCGGCCAAGCCAGCGCCCATCGGGTCACGGCGGCCTGGGCGGCGGCGAGCAGCCCGGCCGCGTACCAGAGCACCGGGATGAGGAGCACACCCACGATCGCGTACGGGACCGCCTCGCCGGGGCTGTCCACCGTGCGCCAGATGACGACGGGCTGGTTGGCGTCACCGGCCAGCCAGGGGCTGGTGACCATCCCGAGGTCGAGCAGCACCACCAGCAGCAGCACCCAGTACGCGATCGGCACGAACCCGCCCAGCCAGAACAGGTACGCCACCTCCCGCCACCCGGCGGCGGTGCGGTAGCGGGCGGCCAGGCCCGGCCACGGCGACGCGGGCAGCGGGCGGCCGTCCACGAGGCCGAGCCGCCATCGCTCGACGGCGGCCACCGGGAAGCTCACAAGCGGCGCCAGCGTCAGCAGGACGAGGCTGCCGACCGTCAGGAACAGCAGGAGCGGGACCTCCGGCGGCCGGCCCTGCAGTCGTACGCCGTTGACGGCTGCCAGCAGGGGCGCGACGACGACGAGCAGCCCGACGGCGAGCACACCGGCGACCGGCACGGTGCTGACCAGGTAGACCAGCGCGCGCCAGGGCCAGGCGGAGACCAGCCAGCCGCGGCGGCGCAGCGCCTCGGCCAGGTGGCAGGGGTGTTCCGGGGTCATGACGCAGACGCTAATCGCCGCGCCCGGGTCGACCCAGCCGTCCAGATCCACTCCTGGGGTATGCCCAGCCCTACCGTCGCCGCCCGGACCGAGGCGGGCTGCGACGGGGTGTGGTGTGGCCGGAAACGGGAAGAACGCGCCGTCGCGCGATCCGCGTGACGTGTGCTGGCGGTGGCTGGAGAGACATGGGTGCCAGAACCTTCGTGGTGGTCGGCGCTACCAGCGGGCTCGGCCTCGCGGTGGCCCGGCTGCTGGTCGACGAGCACCGGGTGGTGGTGCTCGGTGACGTCGCGGCCGAGATCGCCACGGTGACCGACGAGCTGGGCTGCGCCGGGGCGGTGTGTGACGTCTCCTCCCACGAGCAGGTTCGCGACACGTTCGCCGAGGTTGTCGAGCGTTACGGCACGATCGACGGGGTGGCGGCCTGTGCGTCGATGTGGGCGGGTGGCGACCTGGCGGACCTCTCCGTGGAGCACATCCGGCGGGCCGTGGAGATCAACGTTCTGGGCGTCACGTACGTACTCCGGGAGGCGTTGCAGCACCTGCACCGGCAGGGCCACGGGAACATCGTGTACATCGGCGCGATGGCGGTGACGTCCCCCCGGCCCGGCATCCCGGTCTACCGGGCGACCAAGAGCTACGGCAGCAGCCTGGTCGAGTCGCTGGCCGAGGCCCAGCACAGCAACCAGATCAAGGTGATGCAGCTGCATCCCGGGCCGATGCCGACCCGGCTGCAGGAACGGGTCGGCGCCGAGTTCCTGGACGAGGTGTACGCCCGTCCCGATCAGGTCGCCACCGAAGTCGTCCGGCTGCTGCTGCTCGAACCCGGCGATCTCTACGTCTCGGGAGAGCGCGTGCTGCGCGCGGACGGGCGGTGGTGACGGCGGCGGCCGGACCCGCCGACCGTCCGACCTCGGTGTGGGCGCCCCTGCGGACCGCCGTCTACCGCAACCTGTGGCTGGCTCTGCTCGCCGCCAACATCGGCACCTGGATGCAGACGGTCGGCGCGCAGTGGCTGCTGATCCACCACTCCAACGCCTCCACCCTGGTCGCCCTGGTCCAGACCGCGAGCCTGCTGCCGGTGCTGCTGCTGGCACTGCCCGCCGGCGTGCTGGCCGACAACTTCGACCGCCGGCACCTGCTGATCGCCGTACAGCTGTTCCTGGTGGTGGTGGCGGTGGCGTTGACCCTGCTCACCGTCACCGACCGGATGCCGCCCGCGCTGCTGCTCACCCTCACGTTCGCGTTCGGGGTCGGGCAGGCGCTCACCCTGCCGGCCTGGGCGGCGGTGATCCCGGAGCTGGTGCCGCAGGACCAGCTCCGGGCGGCCTCCGCGCTCGGTTCGATCAGCGTGAACATGGCGCGGGCGGTCGGGCCGGCGGTGGCCGGCGTGTTGATCGCCCAGACCGGCGTCGCCCCGGTCTTCGCGCTCAACGCCATCGCGTTTCTGATCTTCACGTACGCGTTGGCGCGCTGGAAACCGGGCAACGCCCGCGCGGTCGAGGTGCCCGAGCGGTTCACCGCGGCGCTGCGTGCCGGCAGCCGCTACGTACGGCACTCGCCGACTGTCCGCCGGTTGCTGCGCCGCGCGCTGGTCTTCGTGATCCCGGCCAGCGCACTGTGGGCGCTGCTTCCGCTGGTGGCCAACCGCCGACTCGGGCTGGGTTCCGGTGGGTACGGTCTGCTGCTGGCAGCCCTCGGGGTGGGAGCCATCGCGGGTGGCGTGCTGCTGGCTGTGATCCGGACCCGGCTGTCGGCCAACCAGTTGCTGTTCATCGCCGGGGTGCTGTTCACCGCCGCGCTGACGGTGGTCGGCACGGTGCGGGTGGTGCCGCTGGTGCTCATCGCCCTGCTGCCCGCCGGGTTGGCCTGGGTGACGGTGCTGGCCAACGTCAACGCCGAGATGCAGGTCTTCCTGCCGAGCTGGGTGCGAGCCCGAGGGTTGGCCGTCTACCAGATCTTCTTCGCCGGCGGGCAGGCGGTGGGCGCGTTCGTCTGGGGTCTGGTGGCCGACCTGGCCGGGCTGGTGGCGGCCTTCGTCGCCGCGGCGGTGTTCATGCTGGTCGGCACCGTGACCAGTCGGGTCTGGCCGCTGCCGGACCTGCCGACGGTGAACCGGGATCCGGCCAGCTACTGGCCCCAGCTGCACCTGGCGCACGACCCGGACCCCCGGGTCGGGCCGGTGCTGGTGATCGTGGAGTACACCGTCCGGCCGGAGCGGACACAGCCGTTCCTGGCGGCGATGGATCTGGTGCGCGGCGCCCGCCAGCGGACCGGCGCGATGCGTTGGGGGCTGTTCCGGCCGGCCGAGACCACGGACCGGTTCGTCGAGGTGTACATGGTGCCGTCCTGGGGCGAGCACCTGCGTCAGCACGGCGGCCGGTTGACGAGCGAGGACCGCGAGGCCGAGGAGCGGGCCCGGGAGCTGACCGACGGCGAACCGGAGGTGCGTCACCTGGTGCCGGCCGCAGCCGGCCCGACGCTGACCGACGACCGGCAGGCGCTCTGACGTTGGCAGCGGTCGGCAGGTGGCGTACGACGTACGGCCGCGTTGCTAGGATGGCCGCACCATGGCGAGTGAGCGCAAGGCGACCGCGGATCCGGCCCGCAGCCTGGCCATCCTGTGGCGCACCGGCGAGCCGACCAGCCGCAGCGCGGGGCCGGGGCTCAGTGTCGACCGGATCGTCCGGGCCGCCGTCGCCATCGCGGACGCCGAGGGCCTCGACGCGCTGACCATGCGCCGGGTCGCCGAGGCGCTGGGCGTCGGCACGATGTCCGTCTACACCTACGTGCCGGGCAAGGCCGAACTCGTCGACGTCATGATCGACACCGTGTACGGCGAGATGCCCCGCGCCGCCGTCGCCGGCGACTGGCGGGCCCGGCTGGAGCGGATCGCCCGGGACAATCTCGCCCTCTACCGGCGACACCTCTGGATGCTGCGGGCCGAGACGACCCGACCCGTGCTCGGCCCCCACCTGGTGGGCAAGTACGACCACGAGCTTAGCGCCGTCGCCGACATCGGGCTGACCGACGTGGAGATGGACGCGGTGCTCACCCTCGTCCTCGGGCACGTGAAGAGTGCCGCGCGCGCCGCGTCCGAGGTGGTCGACCTGGAGCGGGAGACCGGCATGACCGACGGCCAGTGGTGGCAGTCGCACGCGCCCTTCCTGGAGAGGGTCATGACGGCCGGCAGCTACCCGACCGCCGCCCGGGTCGGCACCGCGGCGGGCCAGCAGCACGGCGCCGCGTACGGGCCGGAGTACGCCTTCGAGTTCGGCCTGCAAAGGGTCCTGGACGGCATCTCGGTGGTGGTCGGCGAGCGGGCGGCCGGCTGACCCAGGCAGCCCGACCCGCCGCGACAGACGGACTGGCGGGCCCGGGAAACCGACCCGGCTCCGGCCCTGCGGGTGGTACGACTGGAGGCGGCGACACCGGGGGCCTGGAAGGATGGCGATGGCGAACGGGCTTCCGGGGCGGCGGCACGACGACGTCGTGGAGTTGCGGGTGCATGGCGTCTCCGGGGCGGGACCGGAGCGGGTGCTCGACCAGGCACACGTGCGGCAGGTCGCCGGTGACCGCAGTGGCGGGTTCCACCGTCGGGCCCCCCAGGCCGACGACACCGACCCGGACGGGGTCACGCTGGAGGCGTACCGGTGGGGCGATCTGCCCTCGGGCACCGTGGCCCGGACGCTCTCCCTGGTCTTCCTGCTGCCGTTCATGCTCAGCAACCTGGCGGTCTGGATGAGGCCGACGGGTCGGTGGAGCGGCCCCGGCGTCACCGTCCTGTGCCGGCTCGTCGCGCTCGACCTCACGGTGCTCTACGTGCTGTCGACGGCCGGTGTCGCGCTCGACCTGCTCGCTTGGCGCTGTCTCGGCATGGCCCGCTGCCCGGCGGGGCGTGGAGGGCTCGCCGGGCTCGACGACTGGTCGATCGGGCAGCGACTGGCGGTGCTGGCTCTGCTGCCGATTGCCGCCGTCGGACTTCTCCGGCTGCTCGGCGCCCGTCGGCGCCGTCCCGTCGACAACTCGCTGTGGGCCGTCGAGCCACTCGTCGGACGGCTGCGGGCGACCCACGTCGCCGCCGCGCTCGCCGTGGTCGACCTGGTGCTGCTCGTCGCCCGGTCGGCCGGCGGCCGGACGACCGCGACGACCGTGCTGCTCGCGCTCACCGGGGCGGTGCTGCTCGCCTCCGTCGTTCTGCTCGGCGTGCCGGGGCTGGTGGACGGCTCGGCGACCGCCCTGCCCGCCGGCCGGGTCGCCGGCGCGCTGCGCCTGGTGGCGTACGGCCTGAGCGTGGCCACCCTCGCCATCGTGGCCCTGGATTCGCGGGGCTGGCCGTCGTCGACCGGGCTGCCGGGGTACGGGCGGATCCTCGGCTCGGTGTCGCTCGTCCAGATGTCGCTGCTCGTGGCGCTGGGCGGGCTGGTGCTGTGGGACCACGGTCGAGGGGTCCCTCGCGGCGCACCGCGGCACGGGCTGGGCGCGGCGGTCATCGCGGCCATCGCGGTCGGCCTGGCCGGAGCGTTCTCCGCAGCCCTGGTCTACTGGGCCGGGAACTTGCTTGGCGGCATCGCCGGTCAGCCGCTGGCGTACAACTGGACCATCCTGGCCTTCTTCCTGCACGTCGTCGCGGCGGTGGTGCTGTGTGGTGCGATGACGCTGCTCTCGCGTGGCCGCCGGTGGCGTGCCGCGGCGACGATCACCGCCCGGGACTTCCCGACGGCACCGCCGGGAGCAGCCGATTATCTACACAGGGTGACGAAGATGATTGCCCGGGCCCGCTTCACCGAGTGGCTGGGGCTGCTCGCCGCGACCTATGCGGCGCTGGCGGTCATCGGTCTGACCACCAGCCTGCTGGGACAGTTCCGGCTCGAACCGGACCAGCTGGGGCGGGAGCTCCTCGGGCTGCCAGCCGGGTCCGTCGGCGTCGGCCTCGCCGTGGGCAGCTACTTCGTCGCCGCCCTGCTGCTCGCCCTGCTTTTGGGCGGGCTGTTCGCGTACCGGACGGCGTGGTTCCGCCGGTACGTCGGGGTGCTGTGGGACCTGGGCACGTTCTGGCCCCGGGCCGCCCACCCGTTCGCGCCCGCGAGCTACGCCGACCGCGCGGTGCCCGAGCTGGTCGACCGGATCACCCAGCTCACGCAGCGGCACGCCGGGGTGGTGCTCTGCGGGCACAGCCACGGCTCCGCGCTGCTGGCCCTCGCGGTGCTGCGGCTCCCGCCGGGCGTGCGTCAGCGGGTCGCGCTGCTCACCTACGGGTCCCCGCTGGACCGCCTGTACGCCCGGCTGTTCCCGGCGTACCTGAGCGAGGAGGTGCTGCGCCAGGTGGGGGAGCGGGTCGGGTGGCGGTGGTTGAACCTGTGGCGGGACACCGACCCGATCGGTGGCTGGATCTTCGCCGCGCACCGGCCCGGCGATCCGCCGCTCGACGTGACCAACCCCGCCACGCGGGTCGATCGGCGGCTGCGGGATCCTCGGGACCTGCCGGCGCGGCCAGGGGAGCGCCGGGCGCCGCCGCTGCGGGGGCACCACCCGGGCGAGTCCGACCCCGAGTTCCGGGCAGCGGTGCGCGAACTCGCCGGTCGACTACGCGACCAGGACGGTGACTGAGCGGTCGCCGATGGATCCGGGCCGTTCGGGGTCGGCCCTCACCGGTCCTCCGGCAGCCGTTCGGACTCCGCGACCACGGCACGGACCTTGCGCAGGGTGGCGTCGGGGGAGCGGATCGCGGCACGCCACCGGTCCAGCGTCCGGGTGAGCACCCGGACCACGAACTGCAACTGGTTGACCTGCTCGCGCAGCACCCCCAGCTCCGACCGGGCGCTCAGCGCCTCCTCCTCCAGCTCGGTGATCCGGGTCTGTAGTGGCTGTACCAGGGTGAGGGCGGCCTCGGTGAGGGTGTCGGCGGCGTCGGCCTTGAACTTGCCCCGCTGCACCACGACGGTGGCGATGGCGACCAGGCCGGTGCTTCCGCCGAGGATGCCGAACACGCTGAGCGCCACCTGCAGCCACGGGGGTGCGTCGGGCGCCGGTGTGGAGATCACGTGACACCGCCTTCTGCCGGTTCGACAGCGACGCACTGGCTGGCCTGGGCCAGCCGGCGCAGGTCGATGGCGATCTGAGCGGCCCGCCACAGCGACCCGACGGCGAGCGCGGTGATGAACGACGCCGCGGCGATGGCCTGCCGGCCCGACACGACCAGCAGCGCCATCGTGTACATGCCGCTGATGGTGCCGAACACCACGACCGACGCGAGCTCGATGCCGAGCCCGGTGGCGAGCCGGCCGGGCCACAGGATGCCCAGCAGGCCTCCGACGCCGACCAGGACCAGACCGAGCTCCCAACCGATCTGGATCGGGACCGGCATGGCCATCCGGACCGAGGTCGGCCGGCCCCCGAGCAGGAGCAGCAGAACACCGCAGACGGGAGCCATGGCCAGGGCGGCCACCTCGAAGGGTTGGTGCCGGGGCCGGATACGCAGGTACCCCACGGCGACTCCTTGGTCGATAACCGTCGTCAACCACCAGCGGCCGTTGGGTGCCGGTGGATCGATGGTGACCGCGCTGCGGTCCGTGCGGCGAAGCCCGACGGTGGTGAGGGTGCGTGTGGACGGTCGATGGTCGAGGAGGTGAGCGACTCGCCGTCGTTGGCTGGCCGATATCTGCCTGTGTAGCACCGATGAACCGCTGGCGTCCACTTTGTGTAACGTCATATATCCGCAGGTCAGAGCCCATTTCGGTGGCTGTCGGCCCGGGTGGCGCGGTGCGGGCCCCCGGTCGACCGGGCCATGTCGACGAGTGACGATAAGTGTCGAATATCTTACGTTCCGTCACATGGCTGCGGTCGACCCGTCGCTACCGTGCGAGCAGCGCGCGTAGCGCCCGGACCACCTCCGCGGGCGCCTCCTCGGCCATGAAGTGCCCGCAGGTGACGGTCTGGTGTGACAGGTTCGGCGCCCAGGCCCGCCACAAGCCGGCCGCGTCGTAGCCGAGCGCCGCGCCCCAGTCCTGCTGCAGCACCGTCACCGGCATCCGCAGCCGGTTGCCGGCCGCCCGGTCGGCGGTGTCGTGGGCGACGTCGATCCCGGCGGACGCCCGGTAGTCGGCGACGATCGAGGTGACCGCGGCCCGGGACGCGCCCAGGTACGCGGCCCGCACGTCCGCCGGCAGGGCCCCGGGATCGCGGGTCCAGGCGTCCAGGAAGTGGCCGAAGAAGGCGTCCGGGCTGCCGCCGATCAGCTCCTCCGGCAGGCCGGGCGGCTGCGCCATCAGATACAGGTGGAAGGCGACGGCGGCGGTGGCGCCGTGCAGCACGTCCCACATGTCCAGGGTGGGCAGCACGTCGAGCAGGGCCAGCTGGCTGACCGCGTCCGGATGGTCGAGACCGGCGCGGAACGCGACCAGGGCGCCCCGGTCGTGCCCGGCCAGCGCGAAACGCTCGTGGCCGAGCGCCCGGGCCAGCGCCACGATGTCGGCGGCCATGGTGCGTTTGGCGTACCCGCTGCCGTCGACGTCGACGGGTTTGTCGCTGTCGCCGTAGCCGCGCAGGTCCGGGCAGATGACCGTGTGGTCGGCGGCCAGGTCGGCCGCGACGTGCCGCCACATCAGGTGGGTCTGCGGGAAACCGTGCAGCAGCACGATCGCGGGCCCGGAGCCGCCCACGGCGACGTTGAGCGTGACGCCCTCGGCGACGTTGACCCGCCGGTAGTCGAATCCGTTGATCCTCAGGTCCACGGTGAACCTCTCTGGTGAGCAGGGGCCGGCGGGGGCGGTGGCCCGACGCCGTCGTACCTGGTCGAGCCTGCCCCCGGGTGATCAGCAGGCGGTCAGCGGCGAATCAGTGCCGACAGGCCGGGGCCGGCCGGGTCGACCCACCTAGATTGGTGCCATGACCAGGCGGCGGCACCCGTGGCGGTGACCTTCGGCGTCCTCGGGCCGGTGACCGCCGCGACCGAGAGTGGCCCGGTCCCGCTCAAGGGGCCCCGCCAGCGCACGGTGCTGGGCCGGCTGCTGATCGCCCGGGGCCGGGTCGTGCCGGTGGACCGGCTCGTCGACGACCTGTGGGAGGTACCCCCGGAGGGCGCGGTCGGCGCGATCCGGACCTTCGTCGCCGACCTGCGCCGGGCACTGGAGCCCGACCGGCCGCCCCGGCAACCGCCCCGGCTCCTGGTCACCGAACCACCGGGGTACGTGCTGCGAGCCGCCCCGGACGCGGTGGACGCCGGACGGTTCGAGGCGGCGGTCAGCGAGGCGGGCCAGCTGCTGGCGGCGGGACTGCCCGCACCGGCTCTGACCGCGCTGGACGCGGCGCTCGGGCTCTGGCGGGGGCCCGCGTACGCCGACTGCGCGGGTGAGGTCTGGGCGGTCGCGGAGATCAACCGGCTGGAGGAGCTGCGGATGCTCGCCGTCGAGCGGCGGGCGGAGGCGCTGTTGGCGCTCGGTCGGCCGGACGAAGCCGCCGCCGAACTGCCGGCCCACCTCGCCAGCCATCCGCTGCGCGAGGACGCCTGGCGGCTGCTCGCGGTGGCCCGGTACCGCTCCGGTCGACAGGGCGACGCGCTGGCCGCGCTGCGCCAGGCCCGGGACGTCCTGGTGACCGAACTGGGCGTGGACCCCGGGCCCGAGCTGCGGCGGCTTGAGGCCGACATCCTGGCCCAGGCGCCGCACCTCACCCCGCCCAACCTGGAGGTGGCCGTCCCCGTTCGACCCGGCGGCCCGGGACCGGTGTGGGAGCGTCCGTTCGTCGGCCGCGACACCGAGCTGGACCGGCTGCGCCGGGCCGCTGAGACCGCCGCCCTGCGCGGCCAGCCGACCCTCGTCCTGCTCAGCGGGGACCCGGGCGCCGGCAAGACGGCACTGGCCGAGACGCTGACCCGACGGCTCGCCGCCGAGGGTTGGGCGACGGCGTGGGGCCGCAGCCCGGAGTACGAGGGCGCCCCGGCAGCCTGGCCGTGGACCCAGATCACGGATGCGCTCGCCGGACCGACCGACCCCAGCGGGGGCGCTGGCTCCGGCGGCGCGGTCGATGGCACCGGGGCGGCGAGCGATCCCGCCGTCGCCCGGTTCCGCCGGCACCGCGCGGTGGCGTCGCTGGTCTCGGCGGTCGCCGACCGGCGGCCGGTGCTGCTGGTCCTCGACGACCTGCACCGCGCGGACGGGGACACCCTGGACCTGCTGACCGCGCTGCTCACCGGCCCGCAACCGGCCACCGGACCGGTGCTGATCCTCGGCACCTACCGGGCCACCGAGATCAGCCCGGAGCTGACCGCCGCACTGGCCCGGGCGGCCCGGCTGGAGCCGGTACGGGAATACCTCGCCGGCCTGTCCACGTCGGCGACCGGTGAACTGGCCCGCGTCGTCGCCGGGACCGAGCTGGACCCGCCCACCGTGCGGTTGATCCACCACCGCAGCGGCGGCAACCCCTTCTTCGTGCGGGAGCTGGCCCAGCTGTACGCGGCCGAGGGCGGCGGAGCCCTCGCTGCGGTGCCGCCCGGGGTGCGCGACGTCATCCGGCATCGGCTGGCGCAGCTACCCGCGCCGACCCGCACGGTGCTGCGGCAGGCGGCGGTGCTCGGCCGGGACCTCGACCCGGAGGTGCTCGGCGCGCTGGCCGGCGACCCCGCGACCCTGCTGGACGCCGTGGACCGTGCGTTGCAGGCCGGCTTCCTCAGCGAACAGGACCCCGACGGGCGGCTGCGGTTCACCCACATTCTCGTCCGCGACACGCTCTACGCCGACCTGTCCGCGCCGCGCCGCGCAGCCCTGCACGCGGCCGTGGCGGAGGCGCTGCGAACGCGCCAACCCACTGATCCCGCCGCGCTGGCGCACCACCTGCTGCACGCCGGTGGACCGGCAGCCGCCCGGCGGGCCGCCGGCTACGCCCGTACCGCCGCGGAACACGCCGAGCGGGCCGGCAACCCGCACGAGGCGGTCCGGCTGTGGACGCAGGTGGTCGACGCGTACGACCGCGCCGGCGGGAGCAAGCGACGCGAGCGGCTGGGCGCCGTGCTCGGCCTGGGTCGCGCGCTGGCCGTGACGGGCCGGCTGGCCGAGGCGCGACGGCGCCGGGCCGAGGCGATCGCCGACGCCGAGTCGGTCGGCGACCCTCGCCTGGTCGCGGAGGTGCTGGCCGGCTTCGACGTGCCCGCCATCTGGACCCGCAACGACGACGACCGGCTCTCCGGGCGGATCGTCCAGGCCGCCGAGCACGCCCTGACCGCCCTCGGCCCGACCGGCTCGACGCAGCGTAGCCGGCTGCTCAGCACCCTCGCGCTGGAGCTGCGCGGCACCACCACCGACCGTGGCCGCCGGGCAGCCCAGGAGGCCGAGGGGATCGCCCGGGCCGCCGCGGACCCGGGGCTGTTGGCCTTCGCGCTCAATGCCCGCTTCATGCACGCCTTCCACCGCGCCGGCCTGGCCGGTGAGCGGGCCCGGATCGGCGCCGAGCTGGTCGACCTGGCCGCGCGGCACCAGCTGGTGACCTTCGAGGTGCTGGGCCACCTCGTCCTCGTGCAGGCCCGCTGCGCGCTGGCCGACCGCGCCGGCGCCGACGCGCACGCCCGCGCCGCCGACCGCCTCGCGGAGCGGTACGAGCTACCGCTGGTCGGTGTCTTCACCCGGTGGTACGCCGCGCTGCGGTTGGCGCTGGCCGGCGAGTATGCCGAGGCGGCGGACGCGTACCGGGCGGCGGTCGACCGGCTGCCCACCGACGCGATGCCGGGCCTGACCCGGGGGCTGCTCCCGCTCGCCCTGCTCGGGCTGCGCCTCACCGCCGCCGTCGACGCCGAGCGGTCAGCAGCCGGGCCGGACGGCGTCGTCGACCGGCCCGTCCCCGGGCTCCAGGGCGAGGACTGGGCGGGCCTGGACTGGGGCCCCCACGAGCCGTGGGTCCGACCGCTGCTGCTCGTCGCCGCCGGTGACCGGGACGCCGCCGGAGCGGCCCTGCGGGCCCTCCCGGACGGACCGCACGACCTGCTGCGGGAGGCACGGCTCTGCGTCACCGCCCGCGCGGCGCTCGCCCTGGGCGACCGGGCCACGATGGAGCGCGTCGCCGCCGAACTCCGGCCGGCCGCCGAGGAACTGGCCGCCGGCAGCGGGGTGCTCACCGTCGGCCCGGTGGCCGGGTACCTCGCCGACCTGGCCGCCGCGTTGGGCCGCGACGACGAGGCGGCCGGGCACCGCCGTACCGCCCGCGCGGTCACCGCCCGGGCCCGCGCCGCCACCTCCCCGGCCTGACCACGGGCGGCGGAGTCACCGCCGGCCGGGGCGACTTGGCGGTTCCCCGGGAACCGACCGGCAGGGTGCGGTCAGATGGAAACCAGCGGCGCCGCCGCCGTCCGCCGTGGATCAAGGGGGTACGCGTGGAGGTGCTCGTCCTGATCGTGGTGCTGGGCGTCACCGTCCTGGTCGGCACCACGCTCGGCGGCCGGTACAGGGTCGCGCCACCGGTCCTGCTCATCGCGTTCGGGGTGCTGCTCGGGCTGGCGCCGCCGCTGTCCGAGCTGACCCTGGAGCCGGACCTGGTACTGCTGATCTTCCTGCCGGCGATCCTCTACCGGGAGAGTCTCACCATCAGCCTGCGCGAGATCCGGGCCAACTTCCCGGTGATCGGGCTGCTCGCCGTGGTGCTGGTGGTGCTCACCATGGTCACGGTGTCGCTGACCGCGCAGGCGTTCGGCGTGAACCCCGCCGCCGCCTGGGTGCTCGGGGCGGTCCTCGCGCCGACCGACGCCGCCGCGGTCACCGGGCTGGCCAAGCGGCTGCCCCGGAAGCTCCTGACCACGCTGCACGCGGAGAGCCTGATCAACGACGGCACCGCGCTGGTGCTCTTCGCGGTGACCGTGGGCCTGCTCACCAAGGAAGCGGAACCCGGCGCGCTCGGGATCGGCGAGGAGTTCGTCGGGGCCAGCGCCGGGGGAGTGATCGCCGGCCTGCTGGTCGGCGCCGCCGTGGTGCTGATCCGCAAACGGCTCGACGATCCCCTGCGCGAGGGCGCGCTCAGCGTGCTGACGCCGTTCGCCGCGTTCCTGCTCGCCGACGCGGTGCACGCCAGCGGGGTGCTGGCGGTCGTGGTCGCCGGCCTGATGCTGGCCTACGCCGGCCCCCGGGTGATCCGCGCCCGGTCGCGGGTGCTGGCGTACGCGTTCTGGGACCTGTCCACGTTCCTGATCAACGGTGGGCTGTTCGTCCTGCTCGGCACCCAGATCCCCCGGGCGGTGAGGAGCATCACCAGCGCCTCGCCGCAGCGCGCGTTGACGATCGTGCTGCTGGTCACCGTGGTCGTCCTCGTCACCCGGCTGCTCTTCGTCTACCTGACGGCGGAATCGGTGAAGCTCGTAAACCGGCGAGTGGTGATGAACGTGAGCCAGGGTCGGGGCGGCTGGCGGGTCGGCACCGTCGCCGGCTGGTCGGGTTTCCGGGGTGCCGTCTCGCTCGCCGCCGCCCTGGCGGTCCCGGCGACGACGGTCTCCGGTCAACCGGTGGCCGAACGCGACCTGATCATCTTCGTCACCTCGCTGGTGATCGTGCTGATCATGCTCGTTCAGGGCACCACCCTGCCGGTGGTGGTGCGCTGGGCGGGGCTCGCCGGCGATCCCGAGCGGGCCGACGAGTTGCGGCAGGCACGCGTGCGGGCCACCGAGGTGGGCCTGGCCGCGCTGCCCCAGGCCGCCGCCGAGGTCGGCGCCGACGAGGAGGCGGTCCGCCGGCTACAGGACGAGTACCAGCGGCACCTGGAGGACGCCAACGAGGGCTCTGGGCGTACCGCGGAGGAACTCCGTCTGGAACGCCAACTGCGCCTCGCCGTCCTCGACCACAAACGGCGGGAGATCACCCGGTTGCGCGACCGTCGGGAGATCGACGACCTTGTGCTGCTCGACCTTCAGGCCGCGCTGGACAACGAAGAGATCCGGCTGCTGGGCCGCGAGTCCACAGAATGATCGCGGCCGCCGCGATGGGCGGCGGAGCGACGGATTGGCGACACTTCCCGGGCCGCGCACGGGGCGGGTGGCCACCCCGCCGCCGGGTACGGTGGAACCGATTCGGCGTTCGTCGATGCGTTCGGCCCGCGAGGGGGTGCTCATGACCAGCGGGGGGACGGAGGCCGACCTGCGGGTGGTCACCGAACGGGAGTTCCTCGACGAGCTGACCTCGGTCACCCGGGAGCGCGGCGGCACAGAATTCCTCTACCTGATGGCGCAGGGTGACGGCGTCATCGGGGTGCAGTGGGAGCAGCCCGGCGTCGACCATCTGCGCCGCTACCGGGTGCGCGACCCCGGCGGCCCGGCCTGCCCGCACTGCCATCTTCGAAGCGGTGCTGGCGCTGTCGCCCGTGCTGCCACTGGACCTGATGCGGACCGCCCGCACCCGACCGCACTACGAGACGGTGCTACGCACCGGCCGGCTGCCCCACCTGGCGTTCGCCCGGCCGGTTGGCCAGCCCGGGGGGAGCTGGCTCGCCGACTGCCACGCGGTCACCGGCGACCCGCACACCGACGCCGACTGCTCGCGGCACGCCGTGCCCGCACCGAGCGGCGACCCGCTGGATCTGCGCCTCGAGTCGCTGCCCCGGTCGATCCGGCAGCTGTACCCGCACGACGCCGCCGCGACGGCGGACCTCCAGCAGCGGCTGCGGATCGCCCAGGACTGGCGGGCCGACGCGCAGGCCGTCGCGAGCGGGGTCCGTGCGGCGGCGGCGACCTGGGCGTTCCTGCGCAACTCCTGCGTCCTGGGCGTGCCGGTGCCCGGTGCCAAGGGTCTCGTCCTCACCCTCCCGCCGGGCCGGACCCCGGACGACCGACCGCTGGCCGAGCTGCACGCCGCGGCGGTACGCGCGCTGCCAACCGGCGGACGGGTGGCGTATCAGGAGCGGGCCTGCCTGGTGCCGGAGCCGGCACCGGGGGCGCAGCGGATGCCGTCGTACTCCGGCGCGCTGGACCTGACCGGTGCGGCGCCGGTGCGCACGCTGCGGCTGCCGGCGCCACGCCGGCCGCTGAGCACCACCGGCCGGGGCGTGCTGCTGCTCTACGAGGCCCGGCACGCGATGGGCCGGCACGTCGCCAGCGCGCCGGAGCGGGACGACGCCTACTGGGAATCCGAGGCGGCGTTGAACGTCTTCGAGTTCACCCTGTTAAAGCGGGTGGCCGGCCGGCACTACCAGGAGGCGGTGGCCGCCTACCTGCAGGTCCTGCGCCGGGAGGGTGACCTGCTCGCCCGCCCGCACAAGGTGCTCGACCGGCGTCACCGCAAGGCGTTGTCGCTGGCTTTCGGCGGGCTGGACGACGAGGAGCTGCACCTGTGGGCGTCGGTCGCCTACCGCAACGCCATCCTGGTGCTGCTCGGCGACCTGAAGGCGTTCGCCGCACACCTGCGCCGCCAGGCCGCCTGACGCGAAGGAAGGGCACCTTGTTAACGCCTCGTGTATAGGAAGGGCCCCTTCCTAACGGTTCAGAGCACCTGGGCGAGGAACCGGCGCAGCCGGGGATGCTCGGCCCGCTCGAAGATCGCCTCCGGCGGCCCCGACTCCAGCACCACGCCCCGGTCCATGAAGGCCACGGTGTCGGCGACCTGCCGGGCGAAGCCCATTTCGTGGGTGACCACCACCATGGTCATGCCCCCGGCGGACAGGTCGGCCATCACCCCGAGCACCCCCTTGACCAGCTCCGGGTCGAGCGCCGAGGTGGCCTCGTCGAAGAGCATCACCTCCGGCCGCAGGGCCAGCGCCCGGGCGATCGCCACCCGCTGCTGCTGGCCGCCGGAGAGTTGCGCCGGCCGGGCGTCGGCCTTGCCGGCCAGCCCCACCAGCTCCAGCTGGGCCCGCGCGACGGCCTCCGCCTCGTCCTCCCCGAGCTTGCGCAGCCGGCGCAACGCCAGGGTGACGTTGCGCACCACGCTCATGTGCGGGAAGAGGTTGAACTGCTGGAAGACCATGCCCACCCGCTGCCGCAGCGCGTCCGGGTCGTCGCGTAGCACGCTGCGCCCGTCCAGCAGCACGTCGCCGCGGTCCGGCTCGATCAGCCGGTTGATGGTGCGCAGCAGAGTGGACTTGCCCGACCCGGACGGCCCGATCACGCAGGCCGTCGCGCCCCGTGGCACGGCCAGGTCGACGCCGCGCAGCACCCGGTTCGGTCCGAACGCGAGGTGCACGTCGCGTACGTCGAGGCTGACCGAGGTGGTCGTGCTGGCGGTCATCGCCGGTCCCCTTCCGTCGCGCCGGTCAGCGCCGACTCGGTGTCGTCCTCGTCGGCCGGCGCGGTGGCCGGCCGGCCGTGGCGCAGCCGCCGGTCGATCCAGTTGACCGCGTGCGTCAGCGGAACGGTCAGCGCCAGGTAGCAGAGCCCGGCCAGCAGCAGCGCGGACTCGTTGCCGGTGGTGGCCGCGTAGTCCTGCCCGATCCGGAACAGCTCCCGCTGGCTGGCCACCAGGCCGAGGAAGTAGACGAGGCTGGAGTCCTTGATCAGCGCGATGAGCTGGTTCACCCAGGCCGGGAGCACCCGCCGGATGCCCTGCGGAATGATCACCATCCGCATCGCCTCGCCCCAGGAGAAACCGAGCGCCCGGGCTCCCTCCAACTGTGCGGCCTCCACCGACTGGATGCCGGAGCGGAAGATCTCCCCGATGTACGCCGCCGCGATCAGCGACAGCGCCAGAATGCCCAGCGGGTAGGGGTCAGGTCCCCAGACCTGCATGCCCAGCGGCGCGAGCCCGACGCCGATCAGCAGGATCGTCGCCGCGGCCGGCAGCCCCCGGAACACGTCGGTGTAGACCCGCGCCGGCCAGCGCAGCCACCGGCTGCGGGAGATGCCGGCGACGGCCAGCAGCAGGCCCAGCACCGAGCCGAGCAGGGCGGCGGAGACCGCCAGGATCAGCGTGTTGGGCAACCCGACGGTCAGCATCTCGGGCAGCGCCTCGCGCATCGCGTCCCAGTCGAAGAAGGTCTCCCACAGGGTGCTCAACGGATCCATTGGTCGCCTCTCCTACCGCCCCGCTCGCTCGTCACCGGGTGTCTCAGGACGCGGCCGACGCCGACGCCGACGCCGACGCCGACGCCGACGCCGACGCCGACGGTGCGGCCGGCACGGTCACCGTGCCGCTGCCCGGGCGGAAGTCCGCCGGTACGGGCCGACCCGGGTAGTACTGCGCCTGCAACCGGCTCCAGGTGCCGTCCGCGATCACCTCGTCGAGGCCCTTGTTCAGCGCCTCCCGCAGTTTGTCGCCGCCCTTGGCGACGGCGTACGCGGTCGGTGCCGGGCTGAGCTGCTTGGCCGCCACAGTGATCTTGCCGTTGCTGTCGGCCGCCGACGTCTCGCCGATCTCGGCCGGGGCGATCCACGCGTCGGCGGTGCCCGCCTTGAGCTGGTTGATCGCGCCGTTGTAGTCCGGCACCCGGACCGGGTTGAGCTGCTCGCCGGTGGCGTAGTCGTCCTGGACGGTGCCCTGCACCACCACGACCCGCTTGCCGGCGAGCTGGTCGAAGCCGGTGATCGGCGAGCCGGCCGGCACGTCCAGGCCGAAGTAGCCGAAGTCGTAGCCGTTGCCGAAGTCGACCGTCTTCTTGCGCGCCTCGGTGATGGTGATCGAGGAGCTGCCGACGTCGAACTTGTGGTTGTTGACCTGGGAGAGCAGCGCGGAGAAGTCGGTGCCGACGAACTCCACCTTCAGGCCGAGCTTGCTGGCCACTGCGGTCAGCAGGTCGTTGTCGAAGCCGGTGAACTTGCCGTCCTTGAGGTACACGTTCGGTGGCGCGTCGGTCAGCGTGCCGGCGCGCAGCACGCCCGGCTGCGCCAGACCGTACGGGTTGGCGGCGGCGTCGGACGAGGTGTCGTCGCCGCACGCGGTGAGCGCGGTGGCGGCCAGGATCGTGGACGCGCCGAGGGCCGCGGCGCGGGTCAGGGCAGGAAGGAATCGCACAGGTGTCTCCGAAGTTTGCGCAGCGGCGGACGCAGATGTGCGCCGCCGACGGTGCGCCCGGTGGGCGTACCGCTGGGATGGGTTCGGGAAGGGGTGCGCTAGTACGCGCGGCCGCGACAGGCGGCGCTGCACACCCGCATCAGGTCCACGTGCCGCCTGCGGGTCAGTGCCGGTGTCGGCCAGCCGGTGCGGGAATCCGCGGCGTCGGCTGATGGTGTGGTGCTGAGGATGCGCATGGCTCTCCCGGGTCTGTGCTGACCTGGGTGCCAGGCCACGCTTGCACCGACGTCGTGCCGGTGCCTGGTCTTCACCCGGGGCACCCCACCGCGGAGGAGGGTTGCCGGCCAGCGAGCCGGGGCTTCGCGCTGGCGCTCATGACCTGCGCCGAGGCTAGCAGCCCGGGGAGGCGGATCGTCCAGTCGTTATGACCACGCTCACCGTCCGCGACTGGCGTCCGGTCGGCAGGTCAGCTGGCGTGCACGTGCGGACGGCGGCGCGGGTCGGGTTCCTGGCGGCGCAGGATCTCCCGGGTGACCGGGGCGATCTCGCCGTGGCCGAACGCCAGGTAGCGCAGCAAGTTGCCGCCCGGGTTGCCCTCGGTCCACTCGAAGTAGATGTGCGGGCACCGCCCCGCCCGGTCGCGGATATCCAGCAGCAGGGCGGCCACCGCGCTGGGCACCGCGGAACTGGCGAGGCTCAGCACCGGGTACCGGTCGTGCTCCACGCTGCCACGGATCAGCAGCTCGGTCTCGAAGTCCGACGGGTCGGTCACCGTCACCTCGACGAAGATCACCGCGCTGTCGGCCGGGAAGTCGTTGTCCGCCACGGTCTGGGCGAGCTTGTCGCGGTACTCCGCACGGTCCCGGGTGGCCGGCTCGTGCGCGATGAGGCGGACGCGGCGCCCGCTGCACTCGTCGATCAACCGGGTGGCCTCGGCGTCCAGCTCCACCCGGTCGACCCGCAACTCGAAGGCGCGGAACAACCGGGACAGCAGCGACACCACGATCATCCCGCCGATGAAGCAGGCCGCGATCTTCACGCCGTCGGGACGTTCCACCACGTTCGCCGCGGTGGTGTAGACGAAGGCGATCGCGATGATCCCGAACGCGACCGTCCGGCCACGCTGGCGCCGCCGCCGCGCCGCGAGGGTCACCGCCGTCGCCGCCGAGGTGATCAACACCAGGACCCCGGTGGCATACGCGCCGCCCTGCGCGTCCACGCTCGCCCCGAAGGCGACCGTGATCAGAAACGCCACCCCGGTGAAGACCAGCACCAGTGGCCGTACGGCCCGGGCCCAGGTCGGCGCCATGCCGTAGCGGGGCAGGTAGCGGGGTACGAGGTTGAGCAGCCCGGCCATCGCCGAGGCCCCCGCGAACCAGAGGATGCCGATGGTGGACAGGTCGTAGACCGTGCCGAACACCTCACCGAGGTTCTCGTGCGCCAGGTAGGACAGCGCCCGGCCGTTCGCCGGCCCGCCCGGCTGGAACGCCTCGGGCGGGATCAGGACGGCGGTGGTCACGCTGCTGGTGATCAGGAAGACACTCATGATCGCGGCCGCGGTGGTGAGCAGCCGGCGGGCGCCGCGGATGCGGCCCAGCGGGCGGTCCTCCGAGTCCCGCCGGTCCCCGCGGATGTGCGGCATGACCGCCACCCCGGTCTCGAAGCCGGACAGGCCCAGCGCCAACTTCGGGAACACCAGCAGCGAGAACCCGATCACCAGCAGGGGATCCCCGTGGCTGGTGGTCAGCGCGCTGGTCCAGTCCGCGACCGCGCTCGGGTGCGTCACCACCCGCCACAGACCGTCGGCGATCACCACCGCGTTCAGTGCCAGGTAGACCGCGACCAGGACGACGGCGATCCCGATGGCCTCACCGAACCCCTTGAGGAACACCGCGCCGAGCAGCGCCACCAGCAGCAGCGTGACCAGGACCTCGTGTCCCCTGAGCGCGCTGGGCCAGAACGGGTTCTCGTCGATGTGCGCGGTCGCGTCGGCCGCCGAGAGGGTGATGGTGATGATGAAGTCGGTGGCCGCGAAACCGAGCAGCACCAGCACGAACAGCTTGCCCGGCCAGTAGCTCAGCAGGCGTACCAGCATCGCGATGGAGCCCTCGCCGTGCGGGCTCTCCACCGCCACCCGCCGGTAGACCGGCAGCGCACCCAGCAGGGTCACCAGCACCAGCACCAGGGTCGCCACCGGGGAGAGCGCGCCGGCGGCCAGCGCGGCGATGCCCGGTTGGTAGCCGAGCGTCGAGAAGTAGTCGACGCCGGTCAGGCACATCACCTTCCACCACGAGTGGTGGCGATGTTCCGGCGGGCGCCCGTGCGGGCCGTGCCGCTGCGCCGCCTGCTCCGAACCGCCGTCGATCAGCCAGGCCCGCAGTCGACCGGCCCGGCGGCCGGCGCGCCTGTCGACCTCCATCGGCGCTTCCCCCGTCGTCCGCCCACGGTCACCGCGAGTATCCGCCAGCGGACCCGGGCCAGTCCGCCAGTGCGGGGAACTCGCCCGCCCGGGCACCCGGGCGGACGGCGCGTCGCGGGGTTTCGGGTCGTGGTCACGGGGGAAGCAGCGCCTCCCGGCGTCCCGCCCCGAACATGCCCCGGGCGGTTCGGGCAGTCGCCGGTTGGTGCGTCCGGGGAGGGAGCGGGTCATGGTCGGCGGCCGTCGGTTCCGCCCGGGCGGTGGCTTCGGCCGCCGGCTCGACGAGCACGAGGTCCGCGTCGGCCAGCCGCCGCGGGTAGAGCCGCCCACGCCGCCCACCGGCGGCCTGGTGGACAGTGCCGTCTACATCCGCGGGCACCGGTTCGCGTCGCCGGGCGGCCTCGCCGAGACGTACCGCTGCCTGCAGGAGCAGAGCGACGCGATGGCCTGGATCGGGTTGTACCGGCCCGACATCGACCAGATCACCTCGCTGGCCCGGGAGTTCCGGCTGCACGACCTGGCGGTGGAGGACGCGATCAACGCCCACCAACGGCCCAAGCTGGAACGGTACGGGCACACGCTCTTCGTGGTGCTGCGCGCCGCCCGTTACGACGACCTGCGGGAAGAGGTCGAGTTCTCCGAGCTGCACCTGTTCATCGGGCCCGGGTTCGTGGTCACCGTCCGGCACGGTGAGGCACCGGACCTGGCCGCGGTGCGGCGGCGGCTGGAGGCGGACGCGCAGATGCTCGCCCAGGGCCCGGAGGTGATCCTGTACGCGATCCTCGACCAGGTGGTCGACGGGTACGCACCGGTGGTGGCCGGGTTGGAGAACGACATCGACGAGATCGAGACCGAGGTCTTCGGCGGCGACCCGAACGCCAGCCGGCGCATCTACGGGCTCAGCCGCGAGGTCATCCAGTTCCAGCGGGCCGCCCGTCCGCTGCTCGCCGTGCTCGACGCGCTGGCGGCCGGCGCCGGCAGTTACGGCACCGACGAGGAACTGCGCCGCTACCTGCGGGACGTGACGGACCACCTCACCCAGGTGGTGGAGCGGGTGGACGGCTTCCGGCATCTGCTGCAGAACATCCTCACCGTCAACGCCACCCTCGTCTCGCAGCAGCAGAACGAGGAGATGCGCAGTCTCACCGCGGCCAGCTACGCGCAGAACGAGGAGCTGAAGAAGGTCTCCTCGTGGGCGGCGATCCTGTTCGCCCCCACGCTCATCGGCACGGTGTACGGGATGAACTTCGCGCACATGCCGGAGCTGAACTGGCGCTACGGCTACCTGTTCGCGCTCCTGCTGATGGCCCTGGTCTGCGGCAGCCTCTACCTGATCTTCAAGCGGCGCGGCTGGCTGTGACCGGACCGGCGAGGGTCACTCGATGCCGCGCAGGATGTGCCGTTCGTCCTCGCTGTCGTCGTCGCCGGCACTGATCCGGCCGAGCAGCACGGCGGCGGCCCAGATGGTCAGGGGCGTGGCCGCTCCGGTCATGCCGCCGCCGGTCTGGTCGTCCCGGGTCTGGTTCCGCTCCGTACGCGGTGGCCTGCGCTGAGCCTGCATGGGCACTGCCTCTCCTCGTCGAAGCCGCCCCGGGCGGCGCGACGTGCGCCCGCGCCTCCGGCCGGGCCGCCCGCGTGCGGGCAGATCTCCACCGGTACAGCAGCCATCTCGCACCATCCCACGCCCGGGCTCGTCCGTACCCCTGGTTTTCAATTTCCCGACTCTCGCCGCCCCGGGGGGAGGCTCACCAGTGGTGCGGCTGCGCCCGCCCCGAGGCCCGGCAGAACCACGGTCAGCCCAGGAGATCCCTCTTGACGAGTGCGGCCAGTTCCTCGAGTGGGGTGTCGCGGTCGCAGTCAAAAAGATGCACTTCGCCCTTCGGCCCCTTGATGTGAACTTCGATCCGCTTGTCCGGCCGCTTCAGCGCGACAGCGCGGAACGCGCGGGCGATCCGCAGCACAGTTTCTGGTCCCTGCAGGAGCGAGACGAATGTCGCCGCGCCGGTGGCGCCCGTCACGATGAGTTCGACGATGCTGCCCCTCGGCTTGGGCCTCTGGCGGGCAGCCCCGGACGTGACCAGCTCGCTCGCCAACTCCGACGGCACGCAAAGGTAGATCATGTTTCGCTCCCTAGATCGCCTGATACATCGCCCAGACCATGGGGTGTGGATGAGTGATGTCCTCGTCCGAGGTGACACCGCCACGGACGGAGAAGATCCGCCACTCGTCGTACATCCGCAGCTGAAGTCGTCGCAGCGCAAGGTCATGGGGGAGCGGACAGGTCATCGCCTCCGCGAGAAGGTCGTCAAAGGCTGTCGCGAAGGAGCTGTCCGGAATGTCGTATCCGGTCGCGACGACCTCGCGTGCCCCGCCTCCGAGAATGCAGGCCGCGGCCAGGCCCACCGCTTCGCCGCCGAACAGTGACCGCCCTGCGCTCGAACAGCAGGACAGCACGACACGGGATGGCAGAGGCAGGTACGCGCTGCCATCCTCGAAGCGGCCGAAGAACTCGCCGGCGTAGATCGCGAGAGAGTCTTCCCCTGGTTCGAGCGATTTTGGTAGGTCGAGGCATGCGCGCGCGGGGTCGCTCCAGGAGTGGGCGTGCCCACGGTAGTAGAAAATTCCAGGCGGATGCCCGGCGCACTCCTCATGTAGTGCTTCCCGCAGCGCCGCCTTGGCGTCGCTGCGAGGGACGGACGTGGCTCCGAAGTATTGGCGTGCGTTGGAGGCGAGGAAAGCGCTTGATCCGCTGAGATCGCCCTGCGGGTCATCGACAGCCACGAGGAGGTCGAGTGGCGCGCTCGGCGATTGGGTCGCGCGTCGCTCGTCGACCTGCTGCGAGATCGAGTGTCGGATGCGTGCCCGTTCCACGAGCCGGAACCCGTCGCGATCCGTTCCGCCGACCTGCGCGATCGGCCACGGGACGCCGCTCAGCCCCGACCCGGCCGCGATGACGAGCTCAACGGGTTGCTCGACGGACGCCGCCGTCATTGCCGTGACGAGGGACGGTGGCAGCAGGCGGCCGAGCGACAACGACGCGATCCGTTCGTCGGCGGTCCCCCATTCGGAGAGGTGGTGTATCGGGTCGAAGGTTGGTGGAGCACCGTCCGACGTGACGCCGAAGGCGAACCCTCCCACATCTGCGTCGATGCCGAGGAGCACATCGTTGAGACTGTGGTCGCTGGTCAGGTCGATCACGCCACATTCGAGGGGAACGCCGTGCTGCAGTACGGACCAGTAGACGGATGATCCGTATCGGGAGATGCCGAACCACCACGGCACGCTGTCCTGGAAGTGATGTCCGCCTGCGGCGGCTGGCGGGACCAGCGTCGTGGCGTTCATGGCGTCCTCGAGCGCCGAGAAGAACGCAGCCGGTGCCGTGCTCTCCGATGGACCGGCGGCGGACGCCTCACCCGACCCTGCCGGGCTCGTCGCCTTGACCTCGGTCACCGGACCGGGCGAGCTGACCGTCTCAAGTGTCGCGGCGAGCGAGGCGCGGAGACGGTCCTTTTCGATGAACGCGGCGACCAATTCCGGCTTGCCTTTCCGCACCGCGCAGCCCAGCGCGATCTGGCGGGCCGGCAGGTAGCGCATCCACATCGACTCGCGCAGAGGATGATCACAGGCTCCATAACGGAGGTCCTCCGAAAGGTCCCACGCTGCCAGGGCCTCGCTCAGCGACTCCTCAACAGTACCTGTCCCGTAGAGCGCCCGCGCGCGCTGCTGCCGAATCGCTGCGTGTATCCACTGCTCGGAGGGAGTGTCCGCCAGGATTTCCTGGGTGATGTCGCAGTGGACCAGCGCCTCTTCATGGCGGCCCGCGTCGTTGAGAGCCATGATGGCCCGTTCGGTGATCAGCGACCCGGCCAGCCTGCCAAAGTTCCACAACGGCATGAACCAGTCAAGGTCGCTCGGCAGTTGATCGCCCATCTGAATGATGTCCATGGCGGCGATGACGCGGCGCAGGGCCTCGTTGATTTCCGCCGCCTCGTCCATCTGAGATCGCAGCTCTCGGTAGGTCCCCGGATCGTCGGAATTGTAGAGGCAGATCAACGCCAATGTCGCATTGCGGCTCGCGAGCTCGGGTTTGTTGGTCGCGGTGGTCGCGTGGTAGAAGAACTCCCCTGAGAGCGACCACTGGGCGTAACGAAGGTATTCGCGCCCGAATAGGAAGAGCGCGTTGGCGAGCAACGGATCCGGCCGCCCGTTGCCACTGCCGAAACCGCGCTCCACGTATCGCGCCGCCGCAGTGGGAAACAACCCCAACACGGCCTTGTGGTGGTCCCCGCGGTCCAGAGCGGTGAGCGCCTCGAGATAGCTCAGAAGTTGGAACGCGGGGGCGTTGTCGACTCGCGCATTTCCGTCTTTGTCGTTGAGGTGAGCGTCCAGCTTCTCGGCGACCGCGCGGCTGGCCTCGTTGGACGATGAGCCGATTTCGGGCACAGCGACACAGGCAATACGTTCCGCGCGCCTGACGGTGCGGGCGAGTGCGGTCGGGACCCAGGACATCTGCCCTCCGGGCTGCGTTGTCCGCGCGGGATATTGAGGAATGTGGGCGTACAGGAAGCCCGATGTTGCCACCCATGGGAAACAGCGATGCCAGACTGTCCGGCTTCGGTCAGTTGGGCCCCGACGGATTGCAGAGGGCTCGTGTCTCCAACGCCGGTGCGCCGGTGGCTTGTGGCAGCGGGGTCAGGGCAGCGGGTGGGCGATGCCGCGGGCGTGGTCGGTGAGCGCCGCGCCGACCACGGTCGCGGCAACCGGCAGCACCTCCAGGCAGCGGCGCACCGCGGCGGCCATCAGCACGTTCGGTACGCGCATGGAGAGCGTGCAGTGCGGAACCCAGCGTCCCGGCTGGTAGTGCTCGACCAGGGTGATGCCGGCAGCGGCCAGCCGGTCGTGCACCAGCCGGTGGTGCGCCAGCAGCTCCGGGGTGACCGTCGGGCCGAGCCACAGCACCCGGCCGACGAACTGGCCGGCGTGCTGGAAGTCGAGCCGCAGCGGTGCGGCCACGACCGTGCCGCGCAGCGCCGCGGCGACCTGCTCGGGGTCGAAGCGGGGCGCCACCGCGAGCGAGACGTGCGGGCGGTGGCGCTGCTCCAACAGCGAACGCATGCTCTGCACGCCCTCGGCCTCCAGCGCGTCCCAGAGCACCCGGATCCGCCGGGTGGCGTCCGGATCCAGATACAGCTCCAACGCGGCGACCACCTGATCACCGTAACGGCAGAGGTTTGCCCGACGACTCAGGCGGTACCTGATCGGAAACAGACCAGGAGGCGTGACCCGTGGACGTGAGTGATCTGCTGACCGAGGCGTACGACCGCCTGCCCGACCTCGTCCGCGCGGCGGTCGACGGCCTCACCCCCGAGCAGCTGCATCGGGCGCCCGGTCTCGGCGCCAACACGATCGGCTGGCTGGTCTGGCACCTGACCCGCATCCAGGACGATCACGTCGCCGACCTGCTCGACACCGACCAGATCTGGGTCAGTGGCGACTGGGCGGGCCGGTTCGGGCTCACCGCCGACCCGGACGACACCGGCTACGGCCACTCGCCCGCGCAGGTCGCCGCGGTGCGGCCGGAGAGCGCGCAGGCGCTGATCGACTACTACGAGGCGGTCTCGGGGCGGACCCGCCCGTTCCTGGCCGGTCTGCGCCCGGCGGACCTGGACCGCGTGGTCGACGAGGCGTGGGATCCACCGGTCACCCTCGGCGTCCGGCTGGTCAGCGTCGCCCACGACGACCTGCAACACGTCGGCCAGGCCAGCTATGTCCGCGGCCTGATCGGAGCCGACTGACCGGCGGCGACCGCCGGGCTCAGGGCACGATCACGGCCCGGCCGTCCAGCGTGCCATCGCGCATCTGCCGGTACGGGGTGAGCCCGGCGTCGGTCAGTGGCGCGGCGTCCACCGGATCCATCCCGGCCGGCAGCGGCACGATGTGCCGTGCGGCCGCTGCCCGGAGTCGCGCCGGTGTGGTCGTCACCCGGTCCGGGTGAGCCGGCCTCACCCCGTTGCGGGGGATCCTGCGGGGAAGCGAAGGAGGGGACGTGATGGGTGTGACGGTGGCGGAATACCTGCGACAGCTGGACTCCGGCCGGCGTACCGACCTGCCGGAGACGACCTCCGGGACACTCCGGCTGGACGCGCGCGAGGACGGCCGCACCGAGCACTGGTACCTGACCGTCGCCGACCAGCACGTGCGGGTGACCCAGTCGAGCGACGACGCGGACCTGGTCATCCGCGCCGACCCGGCGGTCTTCGACCGGTTGGCGAGCGGGGAGACCCACGTGGCGACGGCGCTGCTGCGCAACGAGCTGACCGTGCAGGGAAACCTGCAGCTGCTGCTGCTGCTGCGGCGCATCTTCCCCGGGCCGGCCGGTGCCCGCCATCCGCGCGAGCTGGGTCGGGCCGCGATGGCCGGGCGGAAGGGGCGACAGTGAGCCGCGAACGGGTGCACGTGATCGCGGGCAACGCCTTCGCGATCAGCGACGGGCAGGGCGACGTGGCGGAGGACCCGGGAAGTCCGGTCGGGCTCTTCTCGTTCGACACCCGCTTCCTGTCGCGCTGGGTGCTCAAGGTCGGCGGGGAAGAGCTGAACGTGCTCTCCCGCGACGACATGACGTACTTCGAGACCCGGTTCTTCCTGGTCCCGGGCGCGGCGAGTCACTACGTCGACGCCGACGTGTCGGTCATCCGGCACCGCTCGATCAACGACAGCTTCAACGAGCGCATCACGTTGCTGAACCACTCGGCGGAGCCGGCCGAGTTCACCGTGCGGATGGACATGGGCAACGACTTCGCCGACCTGGCCGACCTGGCCGACGTCGCTCAGGGCCTGGAGCTGCGGCGACGGGACGTCGGCGTCGCCGCCGACTCCGCGCGCGGGCAGCTCGTGCTGCGGTACGAGCGGGAGCGGTTCGTCCGCGCAACCACCATCAGCAGCACGGCTCCCGCCGACGTCGACGAGCGGGGAATGACGTTCCGGATCCGGATCGAGCCCGAGGGGAAGTGGGAGACCGACCTGCACGTCACCATGAACATCCAGGGCGAGGGCGGCCGGGACCTGCGCAAGGACCTGGAGTCACACCGGGAGCACGTACACGGAGGGATGCGTGAGGAGCTGGCGGCCTGGATGGACCGTGCCCCACAGTTGGTGGCCGAACGGGACGGCTTGGAGAAGACCTACCGGGGCAGCCTGGCCGACCTGGCGGCGCTGCGCTACCTGCCGCTGGCGCACGACACCCGGGTGCCGGTCGGCGGCCTGCCCTGGGCGATGGGGCTCTGCGGGCGGGACAGCATCTTCACCTGCCTGCAGACCATGGCGTTCACCCCCGAGCTGACCCCCGCGACGCTGCGGTTGCTGGCGCTGTTGCAGGGCGGCCAGCTCGACGACGAGCACGAGGAGGAGCCGGGCAAGATTGTCGCCCAGCTCCGCTACGGCGAGTCGGCCGCGTTCGCCGACCGGCCGGACGCGCTGTACTACGGCGCGGCGGACACCACTCCGCTGTTCGTCGTCCTGCTCGACGAGTACGAGCGCTGGTCCGGCGACGTGGACCTGGTCCGCGAGCTGCGCCACCCGACCCGGATGGCCCTGGACTGGATCGACGAGTACGGCGACCTGACCGGCGACGGGTACATGCGCTACCAGCGCCGCAACGAGCGGCACGGCCTGATCAACCAGTGTTGGAAGAACTCCCCGGACGCGATCACCGACGCCTGTGGCCGGCAACCGGCGCTTCCCCGGGCCACCTGCGAGTTGCAGGGCTACGCCTACGACGCGAAACGGCGCGGCGCGCGGCTGGCCCGGGAATTCTGGGGTGACCCCGGGTACGCCGACCGGCTGGAGCGGGAGGCGGCCGAGCTGAAGGACCGGTTCAACCGGGACTTCTGGTTGCCGGAACGGGAGTACTACGCGTTGGCGCTGGACCCGTACGGCGAGCCGACCGACGCGCTGTCATCCAACATCGGGCACCTGCTGTGGAGCGGGATCGTCGCGGACGACCGCGCCGAGGCGGTCGCCGAGCACCTGCTCGGCCCGCGACTGTTCAGCGGCTGGGGGGTGCGCACCTTCGCCACCGGGCAGCAGCCGTACAACCCGGTGGGCTCACACCTGGGGGCGGTGTGGCCGTCGGACAACGCCCTGATCGCGGCGGGGTTGCGGCATTACCGCTTCGACACGCACGCGGGCCGGATCGCGGCCGGCATCTTCGACATGGCGCAGACGCTCGGCGGGGCGGTGCCGGAGCTGATCGCCGGCTACGAGCGCAGCACCACGAAGTACCCCGTCCAGCTGCCGGCGGCCGGTCGTCCGCAGTCGTGGTCCTCGGGTGCGCTGCTGATGCTGCTGGGCACCCTGCTGGGGCTGCGGCCCACCGGCGACAACCTTCTGGTCAATCCGGCCCTGCCAGCGGGCTTCGGCAGGGTCGAGCTGCTGGACATCCCGGGCCGTTGGGGTCTCACCGACGCGTACGCCGGAGACCGTTCCCCCATGACCATCGCCCATCGCCGACTTCGGTGATCGCGGAAGGTGCATCAGGGCACGCCGTCGGCGGTGACGCCTACTTCCTGCGTACCGTGCACGGTCGGTGTGGGTCGGGTGGCGGTGCGCCGAGCGAATGTGCGGTCGATGCCGACGAAGAGCAGGCCGAGCAGCCAGAACGCGACGGCGAAGGAGAGCGCGCTGATCGCCACCCCGGCGTAGCCCAGCTCGCCCGCGTCCAGGAACGGGTACGGGTAGCCGTGCACGACCAGCCCCCGCAGGAGGGCGAAACCGAGGTAGCCCAGTGGAAACGCCAGCCACCAGGCCGCGTACCGCAGGCGCAGCCGGCCGCGCTGGTCGAAGAGCACCCAGTCGGCGACCGCCAGCAGCGGCACCACCGTGTGCAGCAACTGGTTGCCGAGTGCCTCGCCGGCGGCCCGGTCCGGCTGGGCCATCGCGAACGGGCTGGCCGGGTTGGCAAGCACCAGGTGGTAGACCACGCCGGTGATGGTGATGTAGAGCGTGACCGCGCCGCGTAGCGCCGACGGTGGATCGGGTCGGTCCCGCCATGCGCTGAGGCCTGCGTACGCCGCGAGAGCGCCGATCGCGACGTTGCTCTGGATGGTGAAGTACGGCAGGAGCCCGGTGAGGGTGGCCGGGCCGAGCGCGGTGAGTGCGATCCCGGCCAGCACGCTGAGCACCACCACCAGGCGCAGGACCGCCGCCGCGCGTCGCCGCCGCAGACTCATCGGGGCAAGTTATCAGTCCACGGGCGACCCGTGCTCAGCTGGACGAGCCGTACGAGGCGGGGGAGTCGCCAGCGGGCGTCCCGGCCGGTCAGGTCGGTGGGCCGCCCGGCGGGGAGTGCCGGCCGTTGCCCGGTGGGGTGCGGTCCGGTCCGGCAGCGGTGGGTCGGTTGTCCCGGGGGCCGGGCGGCTGTGGGCGCCGACTCGGCGTGGTCCCTGGTCGCTTGTCGGTCGCCCGGCCCGGCGCCGGCTCGGCGGCCAGGACCCGCACGCAGTAGTCGGCCACCCGCTGCCGGTCACCGGCGGCGGCGATCAGGCCGGAGAAGGCCGGGTTGTCGAGGGCCCGGCCGTGGTCGTCCCCGGCGCCCGCCTGGTACGCCCGGCACAGGCCCGCCACCTCAGCGGCGACCGAGGTGGGCGGCACCGGCCCGCTCGTGTCCGGTGCGCCCGATATGAGCTGCCCACCACCCGTGGCGGGGGCGGGCACGGCGGGTGGACCGGTGAGCGCCGGCACGGTGACCATGGGCGGGCGCGGTGGACGGGGCGCAGCGCCGTTGGTGGCCGCCAACGCCACCCCGCCGCCAACGGCCAGGGCGAGGGCCGCCACGGCGGCCCTGCCGCCGAACAGGGCGAGGCGGCGTGAACGGCCGGCGGTCGGTCGGGAACCGGCCGGTGCGACGCCCTCCCCGGCCTGCTGGGCGGACTCGCCACGGAGGCGGCCGTGGCGCTCCCGACGGAAGGCCAGCACGGCGACGTCCTCACCGGCCAGCTCCGCGGGGCGCGGCGCGGCGCGTGCCGCGGTCAGCAGCAGCACGACCGGTCGTGGCCCGGCCGATGGCTCGACGGACCCGCCGAGCAGCCGCTCGGCGGTCTCCTGGTTCATCCGGTCTGCGTTCATCTCGTGTCCCTCAGCGCCGCCCACCTGCGCGGTGTCACATCCGCCCGCGCGGGGCGGAACCGGGGTGACACGCGAGGTGGACGACGGGGACCGCTGGCGAACGCCGGTGGCCGGTCGGCCCGCTCAGCCCATGGTCTTGGTGCCGTCGATCGCCTCGCGCAGGATGTCGGCGTGCCCGGCGTGCTGAGACGTCTCGGCGATCAGGTGCAGCAGCACCCGACGGACCGTCCAGCTCGCCCCCGGCTCGAACCAGGGTGCCTGCGGCAGCGGGTGCGCCGCGTCCAGGTCGAGGGTGGCGATCAGCTCGTCGGTCTGGTCGGCAACCTGCCGGAACCGCTCGACGAGCCCGGCAAGGGTCTCGCCCTGCGTCGTCCGGAACTGGCCCGCCCAGTCGATCTCCTCGCGTTGCATCGCCTCCGCGCCGCCGACGGCGAAGAGCATCCACCGTTGCTCGGTGCCGGCCACGTGCTTGATGAGGCCGCCGAGGCAGAGCTCGCTGACCGTGCTGCAGGTGGACGCCTGTTCGTCGGTCAGCCCGTCGACGGTGTGCAGGAGGAAACCCCGGTGTCGGCGCAGTGTCTGCAGCAGGTCGGCCCGCTCCCCGGTCAGCTGCTCGGTGCTGGTCATGGTGCCACCTCTCCGTCGATGTCCGCTCGGCGCCAGCGTAGGAGTCGGCACCGACAATCCCGGATCCGAAACGACGGCGGCGCGGGCCGCCAGCGGTTGCCGATCCCGGCGCGGAGCGGTCCACTGAATGACATGGGTGTGATTAAGGTGGGCACGTCGTCCTGGGCCGATCAGTCGCTGCTGCGCTCCGGGTGGTACCCGCGCTCGGCCAACACCCCCGCCGGCCGACTCGCCTACTACGCCGGCCGGTTCCCACTGGTCGAGGTGGACACCTCCTACTACGCGATCCCCGCCCCGGAGGTCACGCAGGGCTGGGTCGACGCCACACCGGCCGAGTTCACCTTCGACGTCAAGGCGTTCAGCCTCTTCACCGGTCACCCGACGCCGGTCACCGCGCTGCCTCGCGACCTGCGCCCGGCCGCCGGCCCGAGCCGGATCCGTCGCCGCGACCTGCCGGAGCGGGCGTACGACGAGTTGTGGTCCCGGTTCCGGGCGGCGCTGGATCCGATCGCGGCGGCCGGCAAGCTGGGTGTCGTGCTGCTGCAGTTCCCGCCGTGGCTGGTACGCGGCGCTGCCGCCGAACGCCGCATCGCCGAGCTGGTGCGGCGATGCCGGCCGTGGCGGGTCGCCGTGGAGCTGCGGCACGGGTCCTGGTTCGACGAAGCGGCGGCACCGGCCACGATGGATCTGCTGCGCGCGCGCGACCTCTCGCTGGTCTGCGTCGACATGCCGCAGGGCCACCCGTCATCGGTGCCGCCGATCCTGACCACCACGGCGGAGCCGGCGATCGTCCGGTTCCACGGCCACAGCGATGCCTGGCGCGACGGCGACAAGCAGGACAAGTTCCGCTACGCGTACGCCGAGCAGGAGCTGCGGCACTGGGCCGGGCTGCTGGCCGAGCTGGCCGGCCCGGCCGACGAGCTGCACGTGCTGTTCAACAACTGCTGCGCGGGTCAGGCACAGCGCGACGCCACCCGGCTGGCGCAACTGCTCGCCGAGAACATTCTCGGAGCCGGGCCGGAACGCCAGACCGTCCCGGCCCGCGCCACGTCGACCGGCTGAGGGTCGGGCGCCGGCGCCCGGGGGTCCCGGTCCGGGCGACGTCAGGTGGTGCCGTCAGGAGCGCCGGCCTCGGGTCCGCAGCGCGTCCTGGGCCCGCTCGTCGATGTCCGCATCGTCCGGGAAGGAGCGGCGGCTGGGTGCCGGGTCCGGGGGCGCGCCGGGTCCGGCCTCGGTGGTACGGGTCGGTTCCACCGAGCCGAAGCCGTGCCGGCCGGCCGGGCCGGACCGACCCGCCGGGGCGCCGGCGCGGCGATCACCCCGCTGCCCCTCGGGCACCGCCGTCTCCTCGCTGCCCTCGTCCATCGGCGAGTGCTCATCCACGCCCCAGGGCGGCTCGGCGTCGAAGCCGTCCTCGGCCTTCCACGGCTCGACCGCCTCCGGCTCCAACCGGTCGCCGCTGCCACTGGGTCCCTCGTGCGCCGTCATGGCCACCCCGCTCGTCGGGTCCGCCGCTACCGGCGGACGATTGCCCTCCCCGGACCGTCCGGCTCGCCCGGTCGCGGCCGCCCGCCGTGCCCGGTCGTAACGGCGGCGCCGAGCCGGCCGGCGCCCCGCCGTCGAGGTGCCGGCGGGACGCCGGCCAGCCCGGCGCTCAGCGCCCGGCCATCGCCATCTGCCGCTTGCCGGCGTTCATGCCCGCCATCTTCGCCATCCCCTTCGGGGCGCTCATCAGCATGCCGGCCCGGCCGAGCATCCCCCGGAACACCTGGCCGGGTTTCTGCTGCTCACCCATGTACGAGGTGACCACCACCAGGGTCCCGGTCAGCGCCGGGATGGCCCACTGGAGCAGCCTCATCTGCCGCTGCGAGGCGGCAACTCTGGCCGGTGTCTGGTGGTTCGGCTCGGTGGCGCCGTTCACCGGTGGGGCGCCCGCCTTTTCCAACCGCATGCCGATCAACCGGCTGTAGCCGGTCACCGCGAGCGCGCCGATCGTCAGCGCGGTCTTGATGGTGCTGGCGCGGGCGACACCGGACTGACCGGCCACCCGTGGACTCTCCGTCACCAGTTCGCCGACCGCTCCGGCCAGGTGGGCGCCGATGGCGGCCGCGTTGACCGGGGTCCATTTGGACCATCCGGCCGAGGCGACCGGGAGCCGCTGTGTGGAGTCACTGATCTTCGCCGCCGCGCCGTTAACGCCGAGCGCTCCCATGAGGGAGCCGCCGAACCAGGCCGCGAGACCCAGATCGTGCATCGAGCGCAGTGCGGTATGCCGTTCGGACATCTGATCCCCTTCCGCCGTGTCGGGCGCTGCGGCTTACCCGCCGCCCGGGCGGCTAACCCCGTCCCTGGCCGGCCGGTCCGCGCCGAATCCGGTACTCCAAGGACGTCCGGGCCCTGGGTTGCCGCCTCGTCGCCGGCAGGAGTCGTTCGGTCCGTGGTGGGTAGATCTCGACCGACGCTGAGGAGAGGGGAACGGGATGTCGCAGCCGGAGGAGAGCCGGGAGAAGACCGCCAGTACCGACGCGGTGCTCATGCACCCCGACAACGATCCGCACAAGAGCACCGCGGAGGTGCCGCCGCGCAAGGACCACGGTGAGGTCCGGGTGGAGCGCGACGGCGACCTGGTGCCGCTGGATCAGGAGGAGTGAGCGGGCCGGCCGGGCCGCATGACGGCCGGCCGGCACCTCTCAGCGGCGCGGCAGTTCGCCGGCGAAGCGGGCAACCCGCTGTGCCAGCGGGTTGCCCGCGCGGACCCAGGTGAAGTGGTCCAGCGCCGCGCCGGCCTGGGCCACTGTGTACCGCTCGCGGGTCAGCGGCGCCGCGGTGAGCTTCGCGCAGAGGTGGTCCATGGACTCGTGCGGTGTGTACTGGTCGTCGTCCACGCTGACCGCCAGCACCGGTGTTCGTACCGCGCGCACCGCCGTCTCGGTGTCCGTGCCGTCCAGTTGGGGGAACCGGCCGGTCCGCGCGGTGTACGCCCAGTCTCTGATCACGCCGCGGGCCTGCCGGCCGCCGAAACCCCAGCCCGGCCAGACCCCGAGCAGCGCCGCGGTCGCGGCGATCCCCTGGGTGTACGGCAGCACGCCGAGGCCGCGCCGGCCCGGATAGCTTCGCCAGTAGGGGACGCCGACCGCGACCAGCGCCAGCCCGTCCACCGAGTCACCACCGTGCAGGGCGAGGTGCAGCAGTGCGGCCTGCCCGCCGAGCGAGTGCCCCAGCAGCAGTCGGGTACGCCCGTCCAGCCGCGGCTTGAGCGCGGCCAGTACGGTGCCGACGTCGCTGGCCAGCTCGCTGTAGCCGTGCCGGTCGGCGCGGCTCGGCGCGGGGGTGCTCGTCCCGGTGCCGCGAAGGTCGACGACGACCACCGCCAGCCCGGCGGCGCGCAGCGCGGCCGCGAACGGCCGGTAGTAGCGGGCCCGGACCCCCATCGCCGGCCAGATCACCACCACCGGCGCACCCGCCGGACCGGCCGGCTCCGGATACACCTGCACGCCGAGGCGACCGCCGTCGACGTCGACGAATTCCTGCGCGTACTCCGTGTCCCCGTTCACGGGCCCAGCTTACGGGCCGACATTACCGGCGGGTAGCCGCCGCTGCCGGCTCCCGTTCGTCCGACGCGACGGAGGCCCCGCCGGATGGCGGGGCCTCCGGGGACGATTCCGGTCAGGACACCGAGATCGTCCCGTTGCTCGCCCGCACGCAGGCCACCGCCCGGGCGCTGGTGGTGGCGGCGCCGCTGAGGCACTGGCCGAGCACCTGGTGCCCGGTGGCGTTCGGGTGCCACGACTCCTGGCAGGTCTGGAAGTAGCTGACGCAGGTGTTGGCGATTCGCTGGATCGCGATCTTGTCCTTGCCGGAGAGGCTGGTGACGAAGGTGCCGTTCGGGCTGTCCTGGAGCCGGATCGGGGTGGCCAGCGCGCCGGTCGGGCTGGTCGACGACTCACAGAGCCGCGCGCCGTCGAAGGCCCGCTGCACGTTGAGGTAGACCAGGTCGGCGGCGGGGAACTCGGCGGCCAGGGTGTCCCGGGTGGACTTCACCAGGGTGCCGAGGCCCTGCGAGAAGCGGTGTCCGGGCATCAGGCTGGCCCGGTGGATCGGGCAACCGGCCGCGTACCGCTCGGCTCCCAGGTCACGGAACTTCTCCCGGGTGTCGTCCCGGCCGTCCTCGGTGTGGAACGTCGGGTTCAGGTCCATCGGCAGCGGGTTGGTGTAGTCCTGGAACACGATCCGGTGCTGCCCGTCCGCGTCCACCTGGTCGAGGGTGGTCAGCAGCTGTCGTACCGCGGCGGTGGTCTCCGCGGTCGCGGCGCTGAGCTGCGCGGCGGTGGCCAGGTCGGCGTCGGTGCACGGCTTCTGCTCCGCCGGGCCGCCCAGGTACGCCCAGAACTCCCACCAGCCCGTCCAGGCGTCGGCGATGAAGCGGTTGGCGCACTTCTCCGCCACGCTGCCGAACGTGAACGAGCTGTTGTTGGAACCCAGGCCGATCAGCACCAGGTCGATGTCCTGGGTCTGCGCGACGGCACGGAGCTGGTTGAGCTGCGAGGCCACGGTACGGCCGCTGGCCCGTGCCTGGGAGGCGTTGGCGATGTCGTGTGGCTGCCCGCCGGAGCAGGCCAGGTTGAACCGGTTCTGGATGCCCGGCAGGTTGGCCTGGTTCAACGAGGCGTTCGCCGAACGGTGGCAGAAGAACGCGTTGTTGTTCGGCGCCGTCCAGCCGGGGAAGCCCTGGGCGACACCGTTGACGTCGACGACCGGGGTGTACGCCCCGGCGCCCTCGCCGCTGATGAAGCTGTCACCGAGCGCCACGGCGGCGGTGGGGAGCGCGGCGGACGCGGGGGCGGGCAGCGCGACGGCGGTCGACAGCGCCGCCGTGACAATCGTGAGTGCCGCGGCGAGCGCGGTACGCCGGAACCTGGCCATGGGGCTCCCTTCCATCGAAAGATGAAAGATTCTCTGAGAGCGCGATCAGATCACCCCCGTGCGATGGGCGTCAATGGCTCGTAGCGAAATCGCTCGATGAAAGACACGCCCGCCCCGGTGCACCGTTCGGTCTCCACCTGGCAGCAACCCCTACCGGCGCCCGCGTTGGCCACCCGGACCGCGCTGGTCGACGAGCTGACCGACCGGATCCTCGCCATCGGACCCGGTCGCCTCCGGGTCGGCGTCGACGGCCTGACCGCCGCCGGCAAGACCAGCCTCGGACACGAGCTGGCCCAGCGCGTCGCCGCCACTGGTCGACAGGTGCTGCGCGCCAGCCTGGACGACTTCAAACGCCCCTGGTCGGACCGGCACCGGTACGACCGGACCTCCGGGCCCGGCTACCACCGCAACGCGTTCGACCTGCCGGCGATCCGGGCCCTGCTGCTGGAACCCGCCGGGCCGGCCGGATCCGGAGCCTGCGTGCTCTGCCTGCGCGACCCACTCACGCAGCGCACGCACACCGACGTCGTCACCGAGGCGCCCCCCGACGCCGTGCTCATCGTGGACGGTGTGTTCGCGTTCCGCCCCGAGCTGGACGACCTCCGCTACCTTGCCGCCGCAAGCGTCTACCTCGCCGAAGCCGACCCGCTCTCACAGGTCGACGCGATCGTGGACAACACCAACCTCACCCGTCCCCGTCTGCTGCCGCACTGAGCGCACGGTCGGGCTGCTCGCGACGCCTCAGCGCCACCGCACCGACGGCGTTCAGACCGACACCCCACACCAGCAGTACGCAGAACCACTGCGCCCACCGCAGCACGCTCATCTCCCCGAGAGCAGGTTGCGCACGCTGCCGAACGGGGTGAGCCACACCTGCGCCGGACGGAGAGCGTCCACCGCGCCCAGCAGCCCGAACAGACCCAACGGCAGGACGATCGTGGCGAGGAACGCGACCACCGTCGACCGCAGCAGCAGGCCCAGCCCGGTGCCCACCAGCCCGGCGACGACCTGTACCAGCACGCTGCCCACCGCGATCGTTCCGACGTGCCGCCACGGGTCGTCGGCCACGTCGGCCGGGGTGAGAGCGAGCGTCGCCGCGCAGATCAGCACCCCGACGACGCCGATGACGACGGCCGGCAGCCCCACCGCGAGCACCGTGGGGATGACCCGGACGGCGTCGGGCGCCCGTCGCAGGTCGCGCACCAGGAGGATGCCGAAGAGCGGCGTCATGACCGACATCAGGCTCTGGACCGTGTCCGAGAGACCGGCGAACGTGCGGTCGGCGGGGTCCATCGCGGGGGTCACGGCCACGGCGGCGAGCAGCCCCGCCAGCAGGGTGCCCGCGAGCAGCCACCGTCGGGCCCGCGTGCCGATGGCGCGCCGGGAAGTGTCGCGAGTCGTCTTGTCCTCGTCCATGCGGCTCCCGCCCCGCGCCGGCGCGTGCCGGGCGCGATCGCCGGTCAGCGTACCGACCGAACGGCCCCTCCGTGGCCCCGCGACCGCCGCCGGCCGACCGGTCGGGACCACTGCGGGCTGTTCGTTGGCTCACGTCCGCGGCCCGAGGCACGGCGGGTCGCGTAGGTCCTCCGGGAGTTGTCCTAGCCTCGGGCTAGGCTCGCTGCGGCGCGCCACGCCGGCTGATGTCGCCGGTGACCGGCAGCACACCGCCGAGACCGGGGAGTACGACCAGTTGACCGCAGAGCCTGACACCCTGTACGGGGCCGATGACCTCACCCACCTTGAGGGGCTGGACGCCGTCCGCAAGCGGCCCGGCATGTACATCGGTTCCACCGACAGCCGTGGCGTGGGTCACCTCGTCAACGAGATCCTCGACAACTCCACCGACGAGGGTGTGGCCGGTCACGCCACCAACGTCGAGGTGACGCTGCACGCCGACGGCTCGGTGCAGGTCGACGACGACGGCCGGGGCATCCCCACCGACGTGCACGCCAAGTCCGGCATCTCCGGCGTCGAGCTGGTGCTCACCCGGCTGCATGCCGGGGGCAAGTTCGGCGGCTCCGGCTACAAGACCTCCGGCGGCCTGCACGGCGTCGGCGCGTCCGCGGTCAACGCGCTGTCCCGCCGGTTCGACGTGACCGTCCGCCGCGCCGGCAAGATCCACTCGATGTCCTTCCGGCACGGCGTGCCGGGGATCTTCGACGGCGACGGGCCGGACGCGCCGTTCACCGCCGGCCCTGGGCTCCAGGTGGTCGGCGCCATGAAGCGCAGGCAGTCCACCGGCACCTCGATCCGCTGGTGGCACGACACCCGCTACTTCGAGACCGGCGCGGCACTCGACGTCGACGCGGTCCGGATGAAGCTGCGCAACACCGCCTTCCTGGTCCCCGGCGTGCGATACCTGCTGCGCGACCTCACCGGCGAGGCGCCCGCCGAGGAGACGTTCCACTACCCCAACGGGCTCAGCGACATGGTGGAATTCCTCGCCCCGGCCGGCGACCGCCCGGTCTCCGGCACCCTGCTGGTCACCGGCGAGGGGACGTACCGGGAGAACGCCGCCGACGCCAACGGCGTCATGCAGTCCAACGTGCAGCGCCGCGCCGAGGTCGAGGTGGCGTTCCGTTGGGGCACCGGCTACGAGCGCACCGTCGAGTGCTTCACCAACACCATCCGCAACGCACACGGCGGCACGCACCGCAAGGGCTTCGAGCGGGCCCTGGCGCGCACCCTCGCCGACGCCGTCCGCAACACCCGCGGGCTGCTCAAGGCCAAGGAGGAGCCGCCCACCCTGGACGACGTCCTGGAGGGGATGACGGCGGTGGTGCACGTGCGGCTCCCCGAGCCGCAGTTCACCTCGCAGACCAAGGACGAGCTGTCCACCACCGGCATCACCAAGGTGATCCAGACCCTGGTCGACGCACACATCAAGGCGTGGCTGGAAGACAAGCGCACCAAGGCCGAGGCGCGCACCGTGCTGCAGAAGATCGTGGACGCGGCGCGGGTGCGGCTCACCCAGAAGCAGCAGAAGGACGCCGCGCGGCGCAAGACCGCCCTGGAGGGCGCGTCGATGCCGCCGAAGCTGGTCGACTGCCGGGCCATCGGCATCGACCGAAGCGAGCTCTTCATCGTCGAGGGCGACAGCGCCCTCGGGACGAGCCGGATGGCCCGCTCCTCGGAATACCAGGCGCTGCTGCCGATCCGGGGCAAGATCCTCAACGTACAGAAGGCCAACCTCCAGCAGGTGTTGGACAATGCCGAGTGCGCGGCGATCGTCCAGGTGCTCGGCGCCGGTTCGGGGCGCACCTTCGACCTGTCCGCACTGCGCTACGGCCGGGTGCTGATCATGGCCGACGCGGACGTGGACGGCGCGCACATCCGTACGCTCCTGATCACCCTCTTCGCCCGGTACATGCGGCCGTTGATCGAGGCCGGTCGGCTCTACGCCGCGATGCCACCCCTGCACAAGATCACCACCAAGGGGCGCAACCCGCAGACCACCTACACCTACACCCAGGCCGAGATGGAGGCGACGGTCCGCAAGCTGGAGAAGTCCGGCAAGCAGATCGTCACCCCGATCCCGCGGTTCAAGGGCCTCGGTGAGATGGACGCCGACGAACTGTGGGACACCACGATGAACCCGGCCACCCGCGCCGTCCGCCGGATCACCCTCGACGACGTGGACGCCGCCGAGCGGATCCTCGAACTGCTGATGGGGGAGAAGGTCGAGCCGCGCCGCAACTGGCTGATCGACTCCGCCGACCGGGTCGACCGTGAGGCGATCGACGCATGAGCACGCGTACCGTCCGAGGGGAAAGCTGAGTCATGGCACGCCGCAAGGAAAACAAGGTCGATCTCTCCTCGTTCGACCAGGCCGGCGCGCGGGTCTTCGACAATCCGCTGGTCACCGAGGTCTCGGACTCCTACCTGGAGTACGCGTTCTCGGTCATCCACTCCCGTGCCCTGCCCGACGCCCGCGACGGCCTCAAGCCGGTGCACCGGCGCATTCTCTGGTCGATGTACGAGCAGGGCTACCGCCCCGACCGCGCGCATGTGAAGTCTGCCCGAATTGTCGGTGATGCGATGGGCAAGTACCATCCACACGGCGACACGGCGATTTACGACGCCATGGTGCGTCTCGCGCAGGACTTCTCGCTCAACGTGCCGCTCATCGACGGGCATGGAAATTTTGGATCTCCAGACGATGGCCCGGCCGCCTCGAGATACTGCATTACCGGAGACACCCGCATCCGACTTGCGGACGGCACCAGCCCTCGGATCGCTGACCTGGTGAACCTCCCGTCAGACAGCGAAGCCGAAGCCGACTTCGAGGTGCTCGACAAGGACGGTAAAGCCGTCCATGTTGACAAGGTGTTCAACTCGGGCGTCCATCCGACGATCCGGATCGCCACGGAAGCCGGATTCTCGCTCCGAGGCAGCGAGAATCACCTGGTGCTCTGTCTTGAGTCACCCATGGGTGTTCCCCTCTTCCAGTGGCGACGGCTCGACGAACTCGCAGTTGACTCGATCGTCTGTGTGGCACGAAATGCCTGGTCCCAGGTCATTCCCACAGCTCGTGAGTATTCGCTGGGCGTTCTCGGCGGGGCGTGGGCGTCCGAGGGCTTCGCGAATGAGTCCAGAGCCGGATTCAACAACACCGACGAGCACTTCTTCGGTGAGGTCCTGCACGCGTACGACCAAGTGGTTGGTGGGCGGCGTTACGTCAGCGAGAGAGAGACCCGTCGCGACCGAAAGCGCATTCAGGAAATTGATGTTCAGCTTTATGCCGGCGGTATGGACGCGTTCCGCGCAAGTCCGTTGGCCGAGTTCATCGGGCATCAGGCCCGGGACAAGTTCGTCCCGCAGTTCGTCTGGAACGGTGGCTGGGGCGTCAAGCGTGCCTTCCTCATGGCCCTCTTCGAGGGGGACGGCGGGGTGCGCGTCGCCAAGGACAGCTTCACCGTCCAGTACACCAGCTACAGTGAGCGACTCACCAGGGAGGCCCAAGAGCTGCTCGCGGAATTCGGTGTCGTTGCCTGCTGGCGCCGCTACACACGTCCCAGCGGCTCGGTCGAGCACCGTTTGGTGATTTCCGGTCTGCGAAACATCAAAGCATTCGCCAACCGCGTGGGATTCCTCCGCACTAAGCAGGCAAAGCTGGACAAGGTTCTGCGACACGCACCGCTGCGTCCGCATCGGCTCAGCAAAGACCACGTTCCGTTCGTTGCCACGTACGTGCGAGACACCTTGGACTTCGACCGCCGCGGTAGCGGACGCAAGTGGCTTACGACCCACAACTTCGATCGCGTCGAGCGATGGGAGACCGAGCGCCTCCGCATCATCGATCGCATCAAGAATCCAGAGCTCCTGGCGACCATCCTTCCGATCATGGACTCTGGGTACCGGTTCGAGCGCGTCACCGAGGTGACGCCTAGCGAGCCGGCCGAGGTCTACTCGGTGCGTGTCAATTCCGAGGACCATTCCTTCATCGCCGGCGGTTTCGTAAACCACAACACGGAAGCGCGGATGTCGCGCGAGGCGATGCTGCTCGTCGGTGAGCTGGGCGAGGACACCGTCGACGTCGAGCCCAACTACGACGGCTCGCTGACCCAGCCGACCGTGCTGCCGGCCGCCTTCCCCAACCTGCTGGTCAACGGCGCGTCCGGGATCGCGGTCGGGATGGCCACCAACATGATCCCGCACAACCTGGCCGAGGTGGTCACCGCCGCCCGCTGGCTGATCAACCACCCGGACGCCACTCTGGACAAGCTCATGGAGTTCGTTCCCGGCCCCGACCTGCCCACCGGCGGCGTGCTGCTCGGCCTGGACGAGGTGCGCCGGGCGTACGAGACCGGGCGCGGTGTGGTGCGGATGCGCGGCAAGGTGGAGATCGGCCCCCTCGAGGGCAGCCGGGGGCGCCAGGCGATCACCGTGGTCGAGCTGCCGTACGGCGTCGGCGCGGAGAAGGTCATCGCGGCGATCACCAACGAGGTCACCAAGACCAAGCGGCTGACCGGCATCGCCGACGTCAAGGACCTCACCGACCGGGAGAGCGGCACCCGGCTCGTCGTCGAGTGCAAGGTGGGGGTCAACCCGCAGGCCCTGCTCGCCGACCTGTACCGACTCACCCCGCTGGAGCAGTCGTTCGGCGTCAACAACCTGGTGCTGGTGGACGGGCAGCCCCGCACCCTCGGGTTGAAGGCGCTGCTGGAGGTGTTCCTGGCCCACCGGTACGAGGTGGTCACCCGGCGCAGCTCGTACCGCCGCCGCAAGCGTCAGGAGCGGCTGCACCTGGTCGACGGCCTGCTGATCGCACTGCTGGACATCGACCGGGTGGTCCGGCTGATCCGGGGCAGTGACGACGCGCAGGCCGCCAAGGACGGTCTGATGAGCCAGTTCGGCCTCTCCGATATCCAGGCCACCTACATCCTGGACACTCCGCTGCGCCGCCTGACCAAGTTCGACCGGATCGAGCTGGAGACCGAGCAGGAGCGGCTGCGTACGGAGATCGCCGAGCTGTCCACGATCCTCGACGACGACAGGGTGCTCAAGAAGCTGGTCTCTGACGAGCTGGCGGCCGTGGTCAAGCAGTTCAGCACCGAGCGGCGGACCACGCTGGTCGACGGCGACCTCAAGGAGGTGCTGGCCGCGTCCGCGCCGGCCGGGCCGCTGGAGGTCGCCGACGACCCGTGTCAGGTGATCCTCTCCGCGACCGGGCTGGTCGCCCGCACCGCGGCCGAGTCGGAGGAGAGCGCCGAGCGGCGTCGCCGCAACGGCCGGGTCAAGCACGACACGGTCCGCGCGATCGTGCACTCCACCGCCCGTGGTCGGGTGTTGCTGGTGACCAGCGCCGGCCGGGCGTTCAAGATCGACGTACTGCCGTTGCCGGTGCTGCCCGAGCAGGCGGGCACGGTGTCGCTGCGGGGTGGGATGTCCGCCGCCGAGCTGGTGCCGCTGGAGGCGGGGGAGACGGTGGTCGGCCTGGCCCCGCTCGGCGGGCCGGCGGACGGTTCGCCGGGGTTGGCGCTCGGCACCCGGCAGGGCGTGGTGAAGATCTGTGCGCCGGAGTGGCCGGTGCGCTCCGACGAGTTCGAGGTGATCGGCCTGCGGGACGGCGACGAGGTGGTCGGGGCGACCTGGCTGACCGACGGCGCCGAGACGCTGACCTTCGTCACCTCGGAGGCGTCGCTGCTGCGTTTCGCCGTCGGGCTGGTCCGCCCGCAGGGCCTCAAGGGTGGCGGCATGGCCGGCATCAACCTGCCCGCCGGAGCCCGGGTGGTCTTCTTCAGCGCGGTGCGCACCGACGACCCGGGGCACGGTGAGCCGATGGTGGTCACCTCCACCGGGGCGACGGTCAAGGTGACGCCGTTCAAGGCGTACCCGGCGAAGGGTCGGGCGACCGGCGGCGTGCGCGCGCACCGTTTCCTCAAGGACGAGACGGACGTGGTCGTCGCCTGGGTGGGGCCGCGTCCGGTGGGCGCGACCGGCACCGGTGAACCGGTCGAGCTGCCCGCCGCCGACCCGCGCCGCGACGGCTCCGGCTTCGCCGTGATGCTCGGCCCGACGGTGGTCGGCCACCTGGTCGAACGCGACTGACCCGCCTCCTGCCTGACCCGACCCCCCACCCGAGGGGGGTCGGGGCGGGGGTGGATCAGGTGCCGCTGGGGACTCGCTCCCGCTCCCGCTCAGCCCCGGGCTGCCGGACGATTGTCGGCGCAGGGTAGGCCGGGCGGAGCGTGAGGAGACTGCCGACCAGCCCGGAGAAGAGCACCACCACGCCGAGCGCGATCGCGGTGGCCGGCGGGAGCACCACCCGCCCCTGGGGACCCCGGGCCGAACGGCTGGGCCGGGCGGCCGAGCGGACGATCTCGTCGATCCGCTCGGCCTGCCTCTCGCGCGCCGCCGCTGCGCGTCTCAGGCGACGCCGACGGGCCGGAACTGGACGCTGACCCGGGGGCCGACGGGCCGGGCGGTCTTGGGGATCGCATGTTCCCAGGTGCGCTGGCAGGAGCCGCCCATCACCACCAGGTCGCCGTGCCCGAGCGGGAACCGTAGGCTCGCGCCCCCGCCGCGCGGGCGCAGCAGCAGCGGCCGCGGCGCGCCGAAGGAGACGATGGCGACCATCGTGTCGGTGTGCGCGGAGCGGCCATGGGTGTCGCCGTGCCAGGCGACGCTGTCCCGACCCGAGCGGTAGAGGCACATGCCGGCGGTGACGAACGGCTCGCCCAACTCGGGGGCGTAGTGGCGGGTGAGCGCGGTGCGCGCCTCGGTCAGCAGCGGGTGCGGCAGCGGCCGGTCCGGCCCGTACCAGGAGAGCAGGCGGGGCACCGCCACCTCGGTGTCGTACATCGTCCGTCGTTCGCCCCGCCAGGGCACGTCCCGCAGCAGGGTGTCGAAGATGGCGTCCGAGCCGGAGACCCAGCCGGGCAGGTGGTCCACCCAGGCGCCCCGGGAGAGCTGTCGCCGACGCAGTTGCCCGGCCAGCGGGCCGAGCGACGGCTCCGCGGCGGCGAGATCCAGCATCGACGGCTGGTAGGCGGGCCCGGACACACGCTCACCCTACCCGCCGTGTTGGTACAGGTGTACGACCGGGGAGTCTTTTCGCCCGCTGGTCACCTCGCGCACATGTCGGTGTCGTCGGACATCGTCGGAGCGGCCCTAGCGTGAGGCGGCTCCGTCCGGTCCGGGCGGGCGGTGTCGCGAGGAGACGACCAGTGCAGAGCAGTTCCACCAGCCTGTCGGTGGCGGACCGATCGACGGCTTCGCCGGTGGAGCCGCCACCGGTCCCGGCCCGCCGGCGGGCGCTCCTGATCGCGGCGGGGCTCGCCGCCGCCTGGGTCGTCCCGGTGCTGGCGTACGCCCTCGGGCTCGCCGGGCTGCTGCCGCCGCTCGTGCTGCTGCTGACGGCCGGGTTGCTGCGCGTCGGGCGCACCCTGCTCGACCGGCTGGTGCTGGCCGTGGCGCTGCTGGTCGGCGCGGTCTGCGCCGCGGCGCTGCTCTTCTCGTTCTGGCCGTGGGGTCTGCACCCGGTGCCCGTCGCCGGCACGGCCCTGACCGCGCTGCTCGGGCTCGGCCTGCTCACCGGCCGCCGGCCGCGCCTTCCCCGGCCGGTCCCGGCCGACCTGGCGCCGGTGGCCGCCGCGGTGCTGTCCGGCCTGGCGCTGGCGTGGCCCTATCTGCGCGCCGACGGTCTGGCCGGCCGGCTGGCGTACGCCATGGTCGGCGAGGACAACAGCCGGCACCTGGCGGCCGTCGAGGGAATCCGGGCGGTGGGCGGCTACCTCTTCGCCGACCCCGACGCCGCGGCCCGGATCGCACCGGAGGCGATGGTCTACTACCCGCAGGGCTTCCACGTCACGGCCGCGTTGCTGGACACCTTCCTGCGCTCGTCGACCGCCGCCGGGGGACCGGCGAGCACCCTCGACCACTACCTGGGTTGGGCGATCTCCGCGTACGCGCTGCTGGTGCTGGCCGTGGTCTGGGCCGCCGGCCGGATCGCCGGCCGGCTGCTGAACCCGGTCCGCGCGTTCGGCCTGGCCGGCGCGGTCACCGCGCTCGCACTCGGCTCCGAGCTCACCCGGTTCGTGGTCTACGGCTACCCGGGCGAGAGCCTCGGCCTGGCGCTCACCGCGATCCTCATCGCGCTGGTCTGCCGGCCGGTGGCCCGGACCGGCACCCAGCTCTGCCTGCTCGGGGCGCTCTGCGTCGGCGTGGGCTTCGCGTACCTGATGTTCCTGCCGGTGGTCGGCGTGCTGGTGCTGGCCTGGCTGGTCCGGCACCGGCGGGCGGTGCGCCGGCGACCGTGGCTGCTCGTCACGGTCGCGGTGGTGACCGCCGTGCTCACCCCGCTGCCCAGTGTGGCCGGCCTCCTCTTCACCGACCAGGTCGACAACGTCGCCACCGGTGGCGGGGTGTTTCCGCGCTACGACGCCTACCTGGCGCTGACCGCGGTGATCGGCGCCGGGTTGTTCGCCGGCGGCCTGCGGTTGCCGGTGTGGCGCCGGTACGCGGGTGCGTTGGCCGCGGCGCTGGCCTTCGCCGTCGGTTTCCTCGTCTACTTCCGGGCGCTCGGCACCGATCCGCGCTACTACTACGGCAAGACCCTGCACCTGTTGCTGGTCGTCCTGCTCATCGGCGCGGGGGCGGGGCTGCTGCTGCGGCCACCGCCGGCGCGCGTCGCGGCGGCCCGCCGCCCCGGCGCCCTCCCGGTGGTCCTCGCCCGGGTGCTCGTCGCGCTCTCGCTGGTGGTCGGGACGGCGGGGATCGCCGGTCTGGCGCGCGGCGGCGGGATCTTCGCCCAGCCGTTCGGCAACCGCAGCACCACCTGGTCGGCCGCCTGGTGGTCGGGGCTGCTGGCGCGGCCCCGGCAGGCCGACGTGACGGCCCGCGCGCTGGCCCAGGCGCCGGTACGTGACGGCGAGGTGACCGTGGTGGTCAGCGACCACCGGCGGGAGGGCTACCTGGAGACACTCTTCCTCGCCACCCTGCAGGGCACCCACGGCGCGTCCGCGCCGGCGTTCTACAACCTGCCGCTCGCTGAACCGGCCCGCGCCGCGGCGGTGGTCGATCGGGAGCGGCGGCCGATCCGCTTCCTGACCACCGGGCCGGAGGCCGCGGCGGTGGTCGAGCGGCTGCTCGCCGAACGTCCGGAGCTGCGTTCCCGGGTGACACTCGAACCGCTGCGCTGACCCGGGTCGCCGCAACGAGAGCAGGTACGGCGACCCGGCGAGGTCGCGCGGTGCCGGTCAGGCCGGTGTGGCGGCGCGGGCCTGCAGCACGGCGTCGGCCACCCGGCGTCGGCCCAGCCCATCCACCGTGGACCAGGCCCGGGCGGAGAGGGTCGCACGGCGGGCCGGGGAGGTGAGCAGCGCGGTCAGGGTCCGCGCGGCGGCCGTCCGCGCCGCCCGCCCGGCCATCCCGCCGGCGGCCAGTTCCGGCAGCTCACCGAGGCCGGCGACCAGGCCGTGCTCCACCACCCGGCGGTACGACTCGCGCTGGTTGTCCACCACGCAGACCAGCGCGGCGGCCGCACCGAGGCAGCACAGCTCCCAGGTGGAGGTGCCGGCGGCGCTGACCACCAGGTCCGCCGCGCCGATCAGGGCCGGCAGCTCGTCGGTGGGCGGCACCGGGCGCAGCGACTGCCCCCGGCCCGTCGTCACGGTCGCCAGCTCGGCCTCCACCTCGGGCCGACCCACCACGACGGTCAGGTCCATCGGGTGTCCGGTGGACAGCAGCACCCTGGCGAGCACGGGTGCGGCGCCGACCGCGTCGGTGCCGCCGAAGAAGGCCAGCACCCGGGGACGGCTCACCGATGCCGCGGGCGGTGGCGCCGGCGGCCGGGCCGCCACCACCGAGTCCCGCAGCAGCGTGTACCGGGCGCCGGCGAGCAGCCGCCGCGGAGGCACGGCGATGTCCGTGCCGAAGTTCTGGTCGAGGTACAGGTCGGCGTCCTGACCCCGGGTGTCGCCGTCGACCACGGCGAGGGTCAGGACACCCGCCGCGCGCAGCGCGCCCGCCGCGGTTGGTTCGAGGTCGTAAGAGTCGACGACCATGACGTCGAGCTGGTGCCGGCGGGCCGTCTCGACCAGGTCGGCGACAGTCCGCGGACCCGGGTGCAGTGGGATGCCCCGCGCCGCGAGCTGTGCGGCGGCCCAGCCGACCCCCTCGACGGCGCCGAACATGTCGACGCGGCTGCCGCGGGCCAGGAACTCCTCGCCCAACGCCAGCGAGCGGACCAGGTGGCCGACGCCGCGCCGCGGCCCGGCGTCGCAGCGCAACCCGACGCGTAACGTGCTCAGGACTCCTCCAGTCGCTTCTGTCGTACGCCCGCGTTGAGCGCGCGCAGCGCCGGCTGCTCGTCGAGCCAGTCGGCGAGCTTGGCCAGCGGCACGCTGACGTCGCCGAAATGGTCGGTCACCGCGCGCACCAGCGTCCAGTCCTGCTCGGTGTCGAGGGTGAGCCGGAGTCCGGACCGGTCCGGTGTGAGCGTCACCCCGAGCACCCGGAACAGCTCCGGGTGGGTGTACGCGTACGAGGTGACGTGCACCCGGTGGTGCTCGGTGGCGAGCCGGTCCAGCGTCCGCAGCGCGTCGGCGCGGATGATCTCGACGTCCAGTCCGCGTGGCAGTGTGCGCGCGATCGACGTGCTCGCGTAGTCCAGCCCGGGTACCGCCCGGTAGACCGAGGCCACCAGCGTGATGATCTCCGGGTCGAGCAGCGGGCAGTCGGCGGTGAACCGCATGACCGCGTCCCCGGGGTGCGCGTCCAGCGCGCCGATGAACCGGCTCAGCACGTCGTCGACCGGGCCGCGGTGGCACGGCACGCCGAGCCGGTCGCACTCGGCGGCCACCGCGTCGTCGACCGTGTCCGTGCTGGTCGCCACCACCAGGTCGGCGAGCACCCCGCTGTCCCGGGCGGCCCGGACCACCCGGCCCAGCACGCTGCGGCCGGCGAGCGGTCGCAGCACCTTGCCCGGCAACCGGGACGAGCCCATCCGGGCCTGCACGATCCCAACGATCCGCATCACCGGCACCCCCGTCCGGTGCCGCCACGGCCGCTCACTGCTGCTCCTGCCGCTTCGGCGCCAGCGCCTGGCGGGCCCGCCGCTTGGCCACGCGGGCCCCGCGCCGGGCCAGCCGCGCCGGGGTGAGAGCCAGCCGTCCGACCCGGTAGCTCAGCGATCCGCTGAGCAGGTTGATGGTCGCGTCGGCCCGGCGTAGCGCCCGCTCCCGCGAGGTGAGCAGGTCCTCGGTCCACCTCAGCGACGCGGACATCCGGGTCAGCTCGTCGCGCTGGCGCAGCCACGCCTCGTGCAGTTGCTGGTAGCCGCCCGGCCCGGCCGGCGGGTCGGTCGGCTCGACCGACCGCAGCTCGGCGACGAGGGTGACCCGCCCGTCGGCGTCCAGCCCCCGGAGCGCGGCGGTGACCGCCGCCTCCGCCTCCACCGCGGCCGACACCGTCGCCCGGTCGAGGTCGTGGCCGGCGAGGCCGCCCAGCACCACGGTCAGTCCCGCGACGTCCAGCGTGGACGCCCAGGGATGGGCGTACCCGCCGGTGAGCAGCGCGACGGCGAACCGCCACAGACCCCGGGCGAGCACCACGTCGCGGGGGAGCGCCTCGGTGGCCCGCCAGCTGAGGTCGAGCACGGCGTACCGGCCGGCGGAGACCACCACGTTGTCGGTGCCGGCCAGCGCGGCGGCGCCGGCGATCCGGCCGTCGTCACCGGCCTGCCCGGCGAGCCAGTCCGCGTACCCGTGCAGCAGCGCCCGCAGCGTTTCCAGGTCCCGCCGCAGGGCGGCGTCGAGCAGCAGGGTGCGCAGCAGCCGCCCGTCGGGCACCGGTTGCCCGATGAGCGCGGACGGGTCCCGATACGCCGCCTTGCGGCTGGCGAACGGCGCGGCGGCCGTGCCGGTGCGGTCGGCGCCGGCGGTGGCCTGCCACCGCCAGCCGTCCGGCCCGTCGACCACCTCCACCACGTCGGAGCCGGGCGGGCCGGTCTGCAGCAGCGCCACCGGAAGGTCGCCCGGCGACCCGAGGGCCGGGGCGGCGTCGGATGCCGGGGCCTTGCGGGCCAGCACCAGCCAGCCCGGGGCCAGCGCGGCGCCGTGCCCGGCGTGCAGCGCGTCCACGGCCAGCCGGGCGGGGTCCTGGAGCACCGTCGCGGCGGTGAAGCCTCCCGTGCAGGCGTGGTGCAGGACCGCGTCGAAGAACCCGGAGGTGGTACGCCGGTCGAGTTGGTCGGCGTCGAGCAGCGCGGTCGGGTAGGCGGCGAAGCAGGCGCCCGGGCGCAGCCCGACGTCGGTCAGGCGGGCGCGCACCTGCTCCCGGTTCGCGGGACGGTCGGTGTCGAGGACGCCGCCGATGGTCCAGGCGGCGTCGTCGCGTCGGGCGTACCAGGGGGCGGTGTCGACCAGCCGGTGCAGCCCGAGCGGGTTGTCCACCCGCAGCAGCAGAGTGCCGCCGGGGGACAGCGCGTCGGCCAGTCGGCCCAGCACGCCATCCCAGCCTTGCCGGGCGCCCTCCACCGACTCCACCGGATCCAGGCCCGCGCCGGCGATGACCACGTCGAACCGCTCGTCCTGCGGCAGGCCGGCCGGCCCGCCCACCACTACCCGGGCGGTACGCGCGGCCATCGCCACCGCGTCCGGGTAGCTGCGCAGCAGGCAGGTGACCTCGGCGTGCGCGAGCCGGTCGAGCATCCCCGGATCGTGCGGGCCGGCCAGCAGCACCCGGGCGCCGGGCGGCACGATCCGCGCCGCCAGCGCGGCCAGGGCTCCACCGTCGGCGGGGCGCTGCTCCGGCAGGTCGGACCAGGCCAGCATCTCCCCGCCCGGCAGCGCGATCCGGTCGACGGGTGCCGTCTCAATGGTCAACTGGTTCCTCCTGGAGGTTCGCCCACCCGAGCAGCTCGCGCAGCTCGGCCGGCGTGCAGCGGTGGTCGGTGCCCAGCTCGGCGCGCGCGATCGCGACGGCGGTCGGCAGGTCCACCGACTCGCCGTGCAGCTCCGGCCACTGGCGGCGGATCCGGGCGGTCCCGCCGAAGGTCGGGTCCTCGTCGGCGAGCACCATCGGGTCGCCGTACACCGCCGGTTCGCAGCCGGCGGCGATGCCGTAGAAGATCGCGCTGGTCAGCCGGTTCGACGCCACCCGGCGGTGCCGACGCAGCTCGGTGAGCTGCTTGTCGAGAAAGAGCGGGTCGGTGTCCTTCCACCAGTGCCCGCGGTAGCCGTGGCAGATCACACGGAAGCCGGCGTTCTCGTAGAGCCGGCGGACCCGCCGCATGCCGTACTCGTGCCAGTAGAGGCAGACGGTCACCGGGCCCGGCTCGGTGTCGCGGATCCGGGCGATGAGCTCCCTGTGGTCGCCGCGGACGTGCTGACCCTCCCAGCCGTGGAACGGATACCAGATGGTGCCCTGCCGCTGCGACTCCGGCGGGTCCTCGGGCCGCAGGGCCAGCAGGTACTCGAAGGGCGCGCCGATGACGACGACGTTGCGCCGCCCGACCGACCAGGCCCGCCGCCGGGTCTGCTCCGACCAGAGCAGGCTCGGCGTGCCCTCGGCGTACGGGTGGCCGGGGGCGAGCCCGTCGCCGATGTTCCAGCCGTGCTGGACGTACCCGTTGATCCGCGGCGGGTGGTCGTCGCCCAGCCCGGCGTAGCGGGCCAGCACGTGGGCGTGGCCGTAGAAGTGGTTGGCGTGGTGCATCAGCGTCCCATCAGGCGGCGACGGGCCGCGCCGGGCGGCCCCGCAGCGCCGCACCGAGCGCGTCGATGACGCGGTCCTGGTCGGCGTCGCTCAACGTCGGGTAGAGCGGCAGCGAGAGTTGCTGACGGTAGAACGACTCGGCGACCGGGCAGGATCCGCGCCGGTAGCCCAGGTCGGCGAAGACCGGGTGCCAGTGCACGGGGATGTAGTTGACCTGCACGCCGACGCCGGCGGCGCGCATCGCGTCGTACACCTCGCGGCGGCGGCCGTCGAGCACCCGGATCGGGTAGAGGTGCCAGGCCGGTTCGGCCCACGACTTCTGGACCGGTAGCCGCACCCCGTCCAGATCGGCCAGCGCCTCGTTGTAGCGGGCGACCAGCTCGGCCCGCCGGGCGAGGAAGGCGTCGAGCTGGCGCAGCTGGCTGCGGCCCAGGGCGCAGAGCACGTCCGGCAGCCGGTAGTTCAGCCCGAACTCGTGCACCTCCTGGTGCCAGCCGCCCTCGTCCGGCCAGCGCTGCTCGTCGCGCTCGCGGACCAGCCCGATGTTGCGGAACCGGCGGGCCCGCTTGAGCAGCTCGGCGTCGGTGCTGGCGACCGCGCCACCCTCTCCGGTGGTGAGGTGCTTCGTCGGGAAGAACGAGAAGGTGGTCAGGTCGGCGAGCGAGCCGACCGGCCGGCCCTGGTAGGTGGCGCCGATGGAGTGCGCGGCGTCGGCCAGCAGCAGCGCGTCCGAGCCGCTCAGAGCGGTTCGCAGCGCGTCGTAGTCGGCCGGGTGGCCGGCGTAGTCCACGGCCGAGACGACCCTGGTGCGCGACGTCGTCGCGGCGGCCGCCGCGGCCGGGTCGAGGGTGAAGGTCTCCTCCTCGACGTCCGCGAAGACGATCTTCGCGCCGAGCAGCGCGGCGCTGCTCGCGGTGGCCACGAAGGTCATCGGCGGGACGACCACCTCGTCGCCAGGGCCGACACCGGCCGCCGCGTACGCCACGTGCAGCGCGGCGGTGCCGTTGGAGACCGCCGCGCAGCCGGCTCCACCGGTCACCTTGGCCAGGTCCGCCTCGAACCCGTCGACCTGGGGGCCGGTGGTGAGCCAGTCGCCGCGCAGCACGTCGGCGACGGCCGCGACGTCGTCCTCGCTGACCGAGTGCCGGCCGTAGGGGAGCATCGCCATCACGCGGTGAGGCCGAGCATGTCGCGCAACCGCTCGACGCTGAGCCACTCGTCGTTGGTGTCCGACTGGTAGGCGAAGCCGTCCGGCACCGGCTCGCAGTCGACCGGCGGCTGGTAGCCCCAGCCGGCGATGGTCGGCTGGACGATGTACCGGTCCGCGGCGCGCACCGTCCGGCGGCTGTCGTCCGGCGCGATCATCTCCTCGTGCAGCTTCTCGCCGGGGCGGATGCCGATCTCGTGCGTGGTGGCGTCCGGGGCGACCGCCTCGACCAGGTCGAGGATCCGCATGCTGGGGATCCGGGGCACGTACAGCTCGCCGCCCTGCATCTGGTCGAACGAGTCCATGACGAACTGGACGGCCTGGTCCAGGGTGATCCAGAAGCGGGTCATCCGCTTGTCGGTGACCGGCAGGCTCTTGCCCTCGGCGGCCAGCCGGCGGAACAGCGGGACCACCGAGCCGCGGCTGCCCACGACGTTGCCGTAGCGCACCACGGCGAACCGGGTCGGGTGATGGGCGGCGTAGTGGTTGGCCGAGACGAAGAGCTTGTCGCCGACCAGCTTCGTCGCGCCGTACAGGTTGATCGGGCTGGACGCCTTGTCGGTCGAGAGCGCGATGACCTTCTTGACGCCAGCCTCGATCGCCGCGTCGACGACGTGCTGGGAGCCGGTGATGTTGGTGGCGATGTACTCCGAGGGGTTGTACTCGGCGGTGTCCACCTGCTTGAGAGCCGCGGCGTGCACGACGTGGTCCACCCCGTGCATCGCCCGGGTCAGCCGGTGCCGGTCCCGGATGTCGCCGATGAACCAGCGCAGCCGGGGGTCGTCACCGAGCTGCTGGCGTAGCTCGTACTGCTTGAGCTCGTCGCGGGAGAACACCACGACCCTCGCCGGGTCGGCCTCGGCGAGGACGTGCCGGAGGAAGGTCCTGCCGAAGGAACCCGTTCCCCCGGTGACAAGAATGGAGGACCCATTCAGCTCGCTCAATTGGTGCTCCCATGGTCGTGGTTGTTTCCGCGGTGGCATTCGGCTGGCCAACCGGATCGAGACGCTAGACCCGGCGGGTTAACAACCCGACGCACCCTGGTGAACTGATGCCGCGTGGGAAGTGAATGCGGAATGCCTTGCAGGCAAACACTTTTCGCTCGTTCGGGGCCTGGCTGAGCAGTTCAGAACCTCGGCTACACTCGGCCGGCACGCCGGTCGTGCATACCAGTTACGGAGGAAAGACCAGTGGAACTGCAGCGACTGAGAGTCGTCTTCCGCACGGCGTTGGAACTGCCCGACAACGCCGCGGTGGACAGTCTCGAATATCGCGGGATCGAGAAGTGGGACTCACTCGCGCACATGTCCCTGGTGGCCGCGATCGAGGACGAGTTCGGTGTCATGTTGGACACCGACGAGGTCATTGATCTCAGTTCCTTCGACCGCGCTCGCCAGATCCTGGAGAAGCACGGTGTCGTCTTCACCGACTGATCCGCCGGCCCGCCGGGTGCTGGTCACCGGATCCACCCGGGGCATCGGTCTGGCCGTCGCCCGGCGGCTCGCCGAGCAGGGCTGCGTGGTCGCCGTGCACGGCCGGTCGCCCGGCTCCGCCGCCGAGGCGGTCGCCGTCCTGCCCGGTGGGCCGCACCTGGCGGTGCACGGCGACGTGGCCGACCCCGACCAGATCCGCGCCCTGACCCGCGTCCTGTTCGAGCGGTGGCGCGGCCTGGACGCCCTGGTCGTCAACGCCGGCGTGCACGCGGCGGGGCTGCTGGGCGGGGTGTCGGACGAGACCGTGACCAGGCTCTTCGCGGTGAACGCCGCCGGTGCGGCGCACACCCTGCAGCAGGGAGTCCGCCTGCTGCGCCGGGGCGAGCGCCCCGCGGTGGTGCTCACCGCCTCCCTGGTCGGCTCGGCCGGGGCCGCCGGCCAGACGGTCTACGCGGCCAGCAAGGCCGCGATCGAGGGGCTGACCCGGGCCGCCGCGAAGGAACTCGGTCCCGCCGGCATCCGGGTCAACGCGGTCGCGCCCGGCTTCATCCGCACCGATCTGCTCGCCGACCTGGACGACGCCGGCCGACAGGCCCGCGCCGCCGCCACCCCACTGCGCCGGCTCGGCGAGCCGGCCGAGGTGGCCGAGGTGGTCGCGTTCCTGCTCTCGCCGGCCGCGGCCTTCGTCACCGGCCAGGTGGTCGGGGTGGACGGCGGGTTGACGCTGTGAGCGACCTGCTGCACGCCGACGCCCGGCTGGTGGACGCGGGCACCGGACGGCAACTGGGTGGCCCGGACCTCGCCGCCCGGGTCGCCGACCTCGCGACGTCGCTCGACCGGGAACCTCCGGGCGTGGTCTTCGCCACCGTGCCCGCCGACATCGACGCCGTGGTGCGCGTCCTCGCCGCCTGGCAGGCGGGCCGCCCGGTGGCGCTGCTCGATCCACAGATCCCCGCGGCCACGCTGCGGGACCTGGTCGACCGGTTCCGCCCGGCCCTGCTGCTGACGCACCCGACATCGCCGGACGGCTACCGGGCGGCAGAGGTCGGGCCGGGCCCGGCCTGGCGGCGCACCGGGCCCTCCGGTCCCACCCCGCACCCCGACCTGGCGCTGCTGCTCACCACGTCGGGCTCGACCGGCAACCCCAAGCTGGTCCGGCTGTCCCGCTCGGCCGTGCGGGCCAACGCGGCGGCGATCGCCGCCGCGCTGGACCTCGACGGCGACGAGGTGGCGCCCACCACGCTGCCGCTGCACTACACCTACGGGCTCTCGGTGCTCACCAGCCACCTGCACGCCGGCGCCACCGTGCTGCTGGAACGCTCCGGCCTCACCTCCCGCGACTTCTGGTCCGCGGTCGACCGGCACCGGGTCACCTCGCTCGCCGCCGTGCCCTACCAGTACGAGATGCTGCGCCGGCTGCGCTTCGCGCCCGGCCGGTACGAGCGGCTGCGGACGCTCACCCAGGCCGGCGGCCGGCTGCACCCCGACCTGGTGACCGACTTCCACGGCCGGATGACCGAGGTCGAGGGCCGGTTCTTCGTGATGTACGGGCAGACCGAGGCGACCGCCCGGATGACCGTCCTGCCGTCCGACCGGCTGCCGGCGAAGCTCGGGTCGGTCGGCCTGGCGGTGCCCGGGGGCACAGTGTCGATCCGTACCGACGAGGGCGTGGAGACCACCGAGGCGGCCCGGGTGGGCGAGATCGTCTACCGCGGGCCGAACGTGATGATGGGCTACGCCGAGAGCGCCGCCGACCTGGCCCGCCCCGACGAGCTGGGCGGCACGCTGGCCACCGGCGACCTGGGGCGGCTGGACCCGGAGGGCTTCCTGTTCGTCACCGGCCGGATCAAGCGGATCGCCAAGGTGTTCGGCGTCCGGGTCAACCTCGACGACGTGGAACGGTCGCTCGGCCACCACGGTCCGCTCGCCGCGATCGCCGGGGCGGACCGGCTGGTGGTGGTGGCCGAGGGGGCCGACGCCGACCAGCTCGCCCGGATCCGCACCGAGGTCGCGGCGGCGCTGGGCACCCACTCGTCCGGCGTCCAGGTGCGCAGCGTCGACGCGCTGCCGCTGACGCCCGCCGGCAAGCCCGACTACCGCGCGCTGGAGGCACAGTGCTGACCGACGTGTTCACCCTCACCCAGCCGGAAAAGGAGGAACGGCTACGCGGCGAGCTGGTCGAGCTGCTCGGACACCACCGGCGCCACTGCCCGCCGTACGCCCGGATCCTGGACGCCCTCGACCAGGACGGTGAGCCGGCGACGCTGGCCGACCTGCCCTGGCTGCCGGTGCGGTTGTTCAAGACCCGCAAGCTGTCCAGCGTGCCCGACGACGAGGTGATCCGGGTGCTCACCTCCAGTGGCACCACCGGCGAGGTCAGCCGGATCCACCTGGACCGGGCGGCCGCGGCCACCCAGTCCCGGATGCTGGCCCGCACGCTCGGCACGGTGCTCGGACCGCGACGGCTGCCGATGGTCGTGGTGGACCGCTCCGGGGTGGTCGGCGACCGGCGCTCCTACTCCGCCCGCGGCGCGGGGGCGCTCGGCATGGTGAACTTCGGCCGTGACCACCTCTGGCTGCTCGACGCCGACGACCGGCCGGACGTGGCCGCCCTCAAGGAGTTCCTCGGCCGGCACGGGGATTCGCCGTTCCTCGTCTTCGGCTTCACGTTCATGGTCTGGCGATACCTCTACGAGGTGGCCCGCGACCATGGCCTCGACCTGTCCCAGGGGATCCTGGTGCACTCCGGCGGCTGGAAGAAGCTCGCCGACCAGGCCGTGGACAACGCGGAGTTCCGGCGCCGCCTCGGTGCGGACACCGGCCTGACCCGGATCCACAACTTCTACGGGATGGTCGAGCAGATCGGCACCGTCTTCCTGGAGGGGCCGGAGGGCGGCTCGCTCTACTGCCCGGACTTCGCCGACGTCATCGTCCGCGACCCGGTGACCTGGCGGGAGGCGCCGATCGGCACACCGGGCGTGATCGAGGTGCTGAGCACCCTGCCCACCTCGTACCCGGGCAACGTGCTGCTCACCGAGGACCTCGGGGTGGTGCACGGCGTCGACGACGGCCACTGGCCGGGCAAGCGGTTCAGCGTCCTGGGCCGGCTGCCCCGCGCCGAGGCCCGCGGTTGCAGCGACACCTACGTCGGAGGACGGTCATGACCGTACGGATGCGCTTCCCGGCGGGGCCGGAGCTGTCGGTGGACGAGTTGGTGCCGCCGCCCCCGGAGACGCCGCTGACGGTCGGTGACGAGCGGATCATGGACTTCCTGACCGCCGTGTCGCGCCGCCTGCTGACCCCGGCCCTGGCTCGGCGGCACCCGGAGCTCGGCTCGCTCGGCTTCTTCCTGCGCCGTCGGGAGCTGCTGCGCGGGGTGGAGCGGCTGCGCGCCGGCCTCGACGAGCGGGTGCTGGCCTTTCCCCGGGGCGTGGTGTTCCACGTCCCACCGGCCAACGTGGACACCATCTTCGTCTACTCCTGGGCGCTGGCCGCGCTGGCCGGCAACATCAACGTCGTCCGGGTGTCGCCCCGGTCGGCGGCGGCCGCCGACGCGATACTCGAGGTGTTGAACGACAGCCTCGCCGAGGCGGACCCGGTCGTCGCCCGGACCCAGCGCATGGTCACCTACGGCCACGACGACGCGGTGACCGCCCGGCTCAGCGCCGACTGCGACGTCCGGGTCATCTGGGGCGGCGACCGGGCGGTGACGGCCGTCCGGCGGCACCCGTTGGCTCCGGCGGCCCGCGACCTCACCTTCCCGGACCGGTCGTCCTTCGCGGTGCTGGCGGTGGCCGGCTGGGAGGCCGCCCCGGTCGCCGCCCGGCGGGACGCCGTCGCGAAGTTCGCCAACGACGCCTACTGGTTCGACCAGGCGGCGTGCTCGTCGCCCCGGGCGGTGTTCCTGGTCGGCGACGCCGCGCGCGCGGACGCCGTCCGGGCCGAGTTCGTCGCGCTGCTCAGCGTCGCGGCCCGGGATCGGGGCTCGGACGTGGACGCGGCGATGGCGGTCGAGAAGCGGGTCGGGTCGTACGGCCTGGCCGCCGACGGGGGAGTGTCCCGCATGGCCTTCCCCGACAACCTGGTGGCGACGCTGGAACTGGACACGCCGGCCGCGGCGCCTCGGGAGTGGCTCGGCACCGGCACGTTCGGCTTCGTCACGATCGCGGAGCTGGCCGAGCTGGTGCCGTTCCTGCGCCGGCGGGACCAGACGCTGACCCACTTCGGGTTCGACCCGACCGAGCTGGTCGGATTCGCCCGGGAGCTGGGGGGCCGGGGCATCGACCGGATCGTGCCGTTCGGCGCGGCGCTCAATTTCGCCCCGGTCTGGGACGGCTACGACCTGCTGCGCGAGTTCGTCCGGCTGGTCAGCGTCGACGGCTGAGCGTTCGCCACGACACAACGGGCCCGGTCCCTCAGGACCGGGCCCGCCGTCGCGGATCAGGGCTCAGATCAGATCCCAGGCCAGCGGCGTACCGCGCGGCACGTCACTGCTGAAGGTGCGACCGAGAACCCGGTCGAGGTCGGCCGGGGGGAGCCCGCCCGCCGGCCGGATGGAGCGGACGTTGGCGGCGGTGACCGTGTCGCCGGCGCGCACGTCGGCGACCACGAACAGGGACCGGCGGAACCGCAGCCCCTCCCGCTCGGTCGGGGTCGGCCCGATCGTCGTGCCGCCCAGCGCCGCGAAGGCCCGCTCCGACTCGACGGTGAGCGCGGCCAGCTCGTCCGGCTCCAGCGAGAAGTCGGAGTCGACGCCGCCATCGGCCCGGCGCAGCGTCACGTGCTTCTCGATCAGGCAGGCGCCGAGCGCCACCGAGGCGACCGGCACGCCGATGCCCGGAGTGTGGTCGGAGAGCCCCACCGGAAGACCGAAGGCATCGGCCAGCACGGGCAGCCGGCGCAGGTTGCTGTCCTGCGGCGGCGCCGGGTAGGACGCGGTGCAGGCCAGCAGCACGATGCCGCCGGCGCCACCCTCTCGGGCCGCTCGCACGGCGGCGTCGATCTCACCCACGGTGGCCATGCCGGTCGAGATGACCATCGGCTTGCCGGTGCTGGCCACGAGCCGGATCAGCGGCAGGTCCACCAGCTCCGAAGAGGCGATCTTGTACGCCGGCGCGCCCAGCTCCTCCAGCAGCTCCACGGCGGTGTGGTCGAAGGGGGAGGAGAAGACGGTCAGGCCGTGCTGGCGGGCCCGCTCGAAGATCGGCGCGTGCCACTCGTACGGCGTGTGGGCCCGCTCGAAGAGCTGCCAGAGGCGCTCACCGCCCCACAGGTCGTGCCCGTCGGAGATCCGGAACGCCGGCGCGTCGACGTCGATGGTGATGGTGTCCGGCCGGTACGTCTGGAGTTTCAACGCGTGCGCACCGCTCGCGGCCACCGCGTCCACGATGGCCAGCGCCCGGTCCAGGCTGCCGTTGTGGTTGCCGGACATCTCCGCGACCACGAGCGGCCGCTCCCCGACGCCGACCACGTGCGGTCCGATCTTGATTGTCATGTTCCTCTGCTCATTTCCGTCCACACCACCTGGTGCGGTCTGCCGTCGACGTCCTGCTCGTACTGCCGGACGACGCGAAATCCGAAGCGCCGGTGCAGGGCCAGCACCGGCCGGTTGGTGGTCAGCGTCTCGCCGCCGAGCGTCCGTGCCCCGAGGACGTCGAAGGCGTACGCGATCCCGGCCCGCTCCAACGACAGCCACGCCGGCAACAGCCCGTCCCGCGCGTCCAGCCCGGCGATGTCCAGGTAGAAACCCCAGGTGAGGGCCCGCTCGGGCGAGGCGACGCCGGAGAAGGTGACCACCCCGGACGGGACACCCTCGTGCAGGTGTACCAGCACCCGTCGGTCGGGGTCCGCGCGCACCCGCGCCCACCAGGCGGTGTGCTCCGCCAGGCTGATCTCGTGCCGGGTGAGGCTCACCGCGCGCACCTGCGGGTGGTTGCGCCAGCGCAGCATCAGGTGCAGGTCGCCGTCGTCGGCCGAGCGCAGCAGTGCCATCATCCGCGTCCCGCCAGCGCACGCGGCCGCTTCGGCGCCGCCAACGGATCGCCCGCCGGCGCGCCCTCGGCGGGCGCGTCGGACGACGTTCCGACCCGGGCGCCCCGCACCCGGCCGGCCACCCGGTGGGCCTGGCGCAGCGCCGCGTACGCGAGGTAGTCGTTCCGTCCGACCAGGCGGTGCTTGAGGCCGGCCACCCCGTCCGGCATGGGGTAGCCGCCGGCCGGCAGGTAGCGGCGGTAGTGCTGGGCGACCCGGCGGAAGAAGGCGCGCCGCAGGTGCGGATGCAGCCGGTCGTCGTTGCCGGCCACCACCAGGTAGTGGTTCACCATCAGCTGGAACAGCTCGGCCCGGAGCCGCTCGTCGGGGTGGCGGCGCCCTACCCACTCCATCAGTCGCTCGTACTGGTCGAAGGCGTCGAAGTGCCGGCCGCTGCGGGTGGAGGTGATGGCGCCGAGCCGGCCTCGGCGGTACAGGTAGCAGACCCGGTCCAGCACCGAGATCCGCTCGGCGCCGATCAGCAGCGGGTGGCTGAACGGGATGTCCTCGTACCAGCCGGGGTGAAAGCGCAGCTCCAGCTCGTCGAGGAAGGCGCGACGGACGACCTTGTTCCACGCGGTGTGCTGCACCCGCAGCAGCTGCGGCTGCTCGGCGAGGCGGACCGCGCCGGTCACGCCGCGCATCAGTTGGCTGCTGGCGTCGACCTCGCGCCGGCCGTCCTCGTGCACCCGGAGGTGGTCGAGCATCAGCACGTCGGGCTCGTGCTGGCGCAGCCGGTCGAGCACCGCGGAAATCGTCCCGGGCGGCAGCCAGTCGTCGCTGTCGACGAACCAGACGTACCGCCCGGTGGCCACGTCGAGACCGGCGTTGCGGGCCAGCCCCAGGCCCACGTTGTCGGTCAGGTGCACGATGCGTACGCCGGCGCGACCCGCGGCGTACGCGCGCAGCATCGCGGGGCAGCCGTCGGGGGAGGCGTCGTCGACGGCGATCAGCTCGACCGCCCCCGCCTCACCCGCCGGGATGTCGGCCCGGATCGACTCCAGGCACTGGTACAGGTACGCCTCGACGCCGTAGACCGGCACGACGATAGTCAGCAGCGGGGCGTGCGTCGGCTCGAAGACCACCTCGTCACCATTGACGACGCGGATGGACGGCCTCGGAACCTCACGTGGCGCCCGAGCGTGGGCCGCCTGAACAGCGGTCCAGCACGGGGTTAACGGTTGAGGATCCGGCGCACCGGCCCGGGCAGGGCCCGCCCGACCCGGGCCCGCAGCCGCTTCTCCCCCAACGTCGCGATCTCGCGCCGCAGCTCACCGTTCTGGTCGTGCAGCCACTGCACCCGGGCCAGCAGCTCCTCCGTCGCCGTGGCGGCGGCCGGGCGTACGGCGGGCGGGAAGGTGGTGGCCCGGACCTGCGCGTCGAAGCGACTGGCGCTGTCGCCGTCGGCGAACGAGTTGCCCAGATCGTGTTTCGCCAGGAACGAGAGCATGGTGGCGTACCGGGCCTTGTGACCGTTGTTCAACGCCGTGTAGTCGGCCTCCTCGTAGAGGTCGGCGGCGTCGACGTCGGCGGGCACGTCCTTCATCACCCGGTGCGGGATGTCGAAGTAGCGGGCCAGTTCCAGGGTGCGCGAGTCGTGCGCGAACAGGTACCCGGGCGTGCCGGCGACCAGCGCGGTGATGGTGCCGTGGATGCGGGTGCCGAAGGCGAAGTCGAAGCCGGCGAGGTAGTCCATCCAGGTCCACGGGTCGAGGAACATCCGCACCTTGTCCTCGGTGAACAGCGGGTGCGAGCTGTGGATCGGGATGGTGCTGGTCTTCCCCCGGTCCTCCGGGGCGTCGCCGTAGAGCAGGGTGCCCAGGGTCTTCAGGTCCTGCGGGAGGTAGCGCAGGTTGGGGTAGCGCTGCTGGTGCGAAGCGATGATCTTCCCCATGGACTTCACGTACGGCGAGACGGTCAGGGCGACCTTGTCGTGCGGCTCCAGCGCCGCCTTGCCCTTCTCCACCCCGAGGGTGTCGCCGTGCAGGAACATCGACGGGCAGCCGATCACGTCGACCGCCGAGAAGCCCAACGTGCGCAGGTAGCCCTCGGTGATCTCGCCGCGTACGCCGATGCTGTGCGAGCGGTCGAGCACCGCGCGGACGAACCGGCTGACCACACCGTCGATCGGGCGCAGGTACTCCCGGTCGCCCGCGACATTCGTCTGTACGCCCACCCCCAGCACCACCACCGGGATCTTCAACCGCTCGACCAGCTTGGTCATCGCCTCGATGCGGTGCGCGTAACTGCGGCGGAACGCGTTGGCCAGCGGGATGACGTAGACGTCGTACTGCTCGTTGATGCGGTCGACGTCGCGTAGGTCGACCTTGAAGCCGGTCGAGGTGATCTCGGCGGTGCTGGTACGCAGGATCTTGTGCGCGGCGTGGCTGAAGACCAGGTTGCCGCTGTTCTCGCCGATCCAGTTGCCCTGAAACGTCTCCTCCGGGGAGTAGACGTCGAAGGGGCCCTTCTTCGCCCGCATCAGAATCCGCTGGTGCATGGGGCTCCACCTCTCGTCTGCTGGCGCCCGGGCACAGCACCGCCCAGGCCTGGACAGGCGGGCGAGCCGTCACCTCCGGTCCCGGAATATTAGGACACGCGTCAGCCGGAACATACGCAGGCGTCACCATCGGCGAGGTGACGGGTGCCGACCGCCGCCGGTACGGTGCCCGGTCGGGCGGCACCGGGACCGCCGGCGCCGGGTCGGCTCCCGTCCTGCCGCGCCAGCGGAGCGGGACAGCCGACACCGAGCGCCGATCGGCGTGCGCCGACCGCTGAGCGGCCCGCCGCTCGACGTCCACGACGAGCGTCCGCGCTGGTCAGATCCGGCGGCGCGGCGGTATCCGACACGCCCGGCGTCGATGCGCCCGGACGGCACCGGCGGTAGCGTGGGGGCGTGCCTCCCGTCGCGCTCACCTGTCCGCTGTGGTGGGTGGCGCGCTGGGCGACGCGGATGCTGACCAGCCTCGCCGTGGTCGCCGCCCTGGCCCTCGGCTCGGGCGCGTCACCCGCGTCGGCCGCCCCGCCCGCCTCGGCCGTCCCGCTGCCCACCTCGGTGGTGTCCTCGGGCTCTCCGTCGTCCGGATGGGTCGCCCCCACGGGCGCCGCCGACCTCGCGGCTCCGGTCGCCGTCGACCACACCGCCCCGCCGATCTCGCCGGACGCGCCCGCCGCGGCACCCGCCGTCGAGGCCGCCGTGCCGGCGGAGGCCGGCGCCTCCGCGATCGGGACCGGTCCGCAGCGATCGCCGCGCACCGCCGATCCGGCCACCCGGGCGTCCCGGGCCCCGCCGAGGCTCTGAGCCACCGGGACGACGTCCCGCCACCGCGCCTGTCGAATCACGTACCTCCGCACACCCCGCCCGTCGGCCCGTGGCCCGCCACGGTGAATCCCGGCCCGGGTCGGCCGTGCGGCTCCCCACCGCAGCGATCTTCCCCCCGAGGTGCCGTTCATGGAGACCGTCCTCTACCGGTTCCTGACCGAGGTTCCGCAGGCCGCCGCCATCTGGTCGGCACTGCTCCTGTTGGCCCTGACCGTGCTCACCGTGCTGATCGCCCGCCCCGAGCGGGACCGGCCGACCGACGAGGAGTCCCCGGCGCCCACGGCCCGGGAACTGGCCGCCGTCGAGGCGGCGGACCTGCGCCGGTACGCCGAGGAGGTGGCCGTCGCCGCCGCCGGCGCGGCGCAGACCGCCCGCCGACGTCGCGCCGACTGGCTGGCCGCGCAGGAGGCGGCCGAGCGGGCCTGGGCCGGGTACGAGGAGGCGGACCGCGCCGCGCGCCGCTTCGCCGGCGCCGGTTCGCTGCCCACCCCCCGCACGCCGCGCTCCCCGACGGAGTACGCCGCCCGGGAGCGCTACCTGCACCGCGCGGCGATGGCGGCGCACTGGCGCGGCGACCTGTCGATGCGTCAGCTCACCGACGTTTTCGCACACCGCAACGGCTGGGATCCCCGGCGACACCCGGTCGAGCAGGAGGTGCTGCTGAGCCGCGCTGTCCGGGACGGCAGGTGGGTCGAGCACCGGGCCGCCGCCGAGCGCGAACGATCCACGTGGCGCGATGCCGAACTGGCCGCCGAGGCGGCCCGCACGCTCGCCGAGGAGGCGTGGGCAGCGGCGGCCCGGTTGCGGCCGGTCCGGATGCCGGTCCGACCGGCGCCGACCGCGGCGGCCCGTGCGGCGACCGCGGCGCGCTGGCGCCCGGCGCGGGTGGGCTGACCGGAAATGTCCCGACCGGAAGCGTGAGCCCGGTCACACCGACGCCGGATCGGGCAGCTGGAACGGTCGGGCGCAATGTTCGCGCAAATGCGGCGGCATTGTCGACGGCCTGTCCGGTTGTCGACCGGAGGCGCCGCCGCAACCGGTTGTCCCATCGAGTCACGTCAGTGGCAATACGCGCAGAAATTGGCGCTCGATTTCAGGTTTACGCAGGTGAACCTGGCTTGGCAGGGCTTGAGCCGGCCAGTAGTGTCGTCCCGTCCGGTGCGGTAACCGATCGCAAGAGGCGACGCCGCGCCGACCCGCTCAATCGTGATCAACGAACCGGGGACCCATCAGTTAGTCCGGGGTGAATCTGCGAGCCACGGCCCGCGGTAGGGCGATCTTCCCGCCCGAATCCGTCAGCTAACCCGGTAGGCGGTGTCGGAAGGAGTTCCATCCTCGTGCAGCACCTCTCCACCCCTCGGTTGTTCCTCCGCCTCCACGGCGCCGCGGTGCCCCCGCTCATCCGTCCGGTGAGCTGACCCTCCGGGTCACCGCCTCTCCCGCCCGGCCACGCCGGGCACAACCCTGAGCGGTTCACCACCCGCGGACCACGGTCCGCGCGCTGGCGCCTGCCCGGATATCGGTCCGGCCCGGTGTGCCGCTCTCCCCCCGATCCGTGGAGGACCCCGTGAAGCACACCCTGAAGCGTCAGCTCCGTCGTCTCGCCACCGAGCGCCCCTACCAGATCGTCGCCGCCTCCGCCGCGGCCCTGGCGCTCGCGACCACCACCGGCGCCCTGATCGCCGGCACCGACGACGCCCCGGCCAGCCAGCACACCGCGACCACGGTCGCCGAGATGCGCAGCGACACCGTCGCCTCCCGCGGCGAGGCTCGCGTAGCGGCCCCCTCGGCCAGCACCTCGCCGAGCACCGCCACCCCGACGGCCAGCGCCGCGTCGCCCGCCGCCAAGGCCACCGGCAACCCGGACCTGACCCGTAAGCCGGCGCCGAAGCCGCCCGCGACCAAGGTGCTCGACTACGACTACCAGGCGCAGAACACGTACTACAACTGTGGCCCGGCGGCCACCCGCAACGCGCTCAGCGCCACCGGGATCGACCGCACCCAGGACAAGCTCGGCGTCGAGCTGGGCACCACCGAGATGGGCACCAACTCGGCCCTGGACACCACCCGGGTGCTCAACGCCGAGGTGAAGGGCTCCCCGTACCGGACCCGGATGTTCGCCGGCGCGCCCAGCCCGGCCCAGATGGACCGACTCCAGGCCGACGTGGTCGCGGCGATCACCGCCGGCCGGGGCGTGGTGGCCAACATCGCCGGCGACGCCACCGACACCGATGGTGGCTGGCACTCCTACGGCGGCGGGCACTACATCGCCGTGGTGGGCTACAAGGACAACGGCCGGACCGTGCGGATCGCCGACTCGGCGAACGCCGCCGATCCGTCGTACTGGATCACAACGATCGACCTGGCGAACTGGATCGCCACTCGGGGTTACTCCGCCTGACCCGGGCGCAGCCGCCGCGGGCGCCGTCCCCCACAAGGGGCCGGCGCCCGCGGCGTCTTTTCATGTGGTCGACAGCCGGTGAAGCCGTACCGCGCGAGGTGGTTCGCCGTCGTGCCGCCGACGAGGACTCTCGTACCCGTCGGCGAACCGTGGGAGACTGCGGCCGTGGTGGATGAATCGCGTGGTCACACCAGCCGCGGGCCGGTCCTGCTGCTGCTGCACGGGATGGGGGCGACCGGCGACGTCTGGCTGCCCTGGGCGCCGCTGCTTGAGCAGCACTGGCCGGGGCGGTGGCTGGCACCGGACCTCGCCGGTCACGGCTGGTCGGCGCCGCTGCCGTCGTACTCCTTCGCCGGGTTCGCCGAGCGGATCGCCCACGGCCTCGCCCCCGACGACCGGATCGTCGTGCTCGGGCACTCGCTGGGCGGGGTGGTCGGCCTGGCGCTGGCCGCCCGCGCCGCCGGATCGCCGGTGGACGCGGTGGTCGGGCTGGGCATCAAGGCCGTCTGGTCACCCGACGAGCTGACCCGCGCCGCCGAACTCGCGACCCGCCCGATCAGCTGGTTCGCCAGCCGCAGCGAGGCGGCCCGTCGCTACCTGCGCGTCTCCGGGCTCGCCGGTCTGCTCCCGCCGGACCACCCGGTGGTGGACGCCGGGCTGCGCCAGGTCGACGGCCGGTGGCGGCTCGCGATGGATCCGGCCGCGTTCGACGTCGGCGATCCCGACCTCGCCGCGCTGGTGGCGGCGACCGACGTGCCGGTGGTGCTGGCCCGCGGCGAGCAGGACCCGATGGTCACCGACGCGCAGCTCAAGGAGTTCGGCGTACCGGTCGTCACCCTGCCCGGGCTCGGGCACAACGCGCACGTGGAGAACCCGGGGGCGGTGCTGGCGCTGCTGGACGCGTACCGCTGAGCCGTCCGGCGGCGGCCCTAGACCGGTGCGGAGGCGGCGAGGGTCTTCGCCGGCGCCAACTCCCGGCGGGCGGCGGTCAGGAACGCCTCGGCGTACGACTCGACGGGGAAGTCACCCAGGTAGCGACGGCGGGTGACCCAGCGCTTCTCGGCCGCCGGATCGGTGTCCAGCAGAGCGGTCAGCACCTCGTCCACATTCGACATGTCCCGGCGCAGCACGTAGCCCGCCCCGGACAGCGGGAAGTTCTCCACGAACCGCTCGCGCTCGTCGCCCATGTCGGTGACGGCGTACGGCTTGCCGGAGTAGAGGTAGTCCGAGATCACCCCGGACACGTCGGAGACCAGCGCGTCGGACCGGTTGACGCATTCGGTCAGGCTCAGCTCCCGGGCCGCCGCGCCGACCACGTGCTGCCGCCCGGTGCGGGCCCGGTCGGCGAGCAGCAGCTCGGTCAACCGGCCGAGCTGCCGGGCCGAGGCCGGGTTCTGCGCGGTGTACGGGTGAGCCCGCAGGATCACCGTCGCGCCGCGCTCGAGCAGCCGGCGCAGCAGTTCCTCGGCGACCGGCAGCGAACAGTAGTCGGCGTCGGCGTGGTGCCCCGTCCAGGTCGGGGTGTAGAGCACGATCGGGTGGGCCAGGCCGCGCACCGGCTCCGGGCGTACCTCGATCGCCTCGACCTGCGGGCGGCCCACCACCACGAACTTCTCCGCCGGGATCTGCACCCCGGCGCGGGCGTACCGGTCGATCGCCGCCGGGCCGGCCACGAAGATCCGGTCGAAGATCCCCGACACCGGGTTGGCGCTCGGCGCCTTGTCGCTGTCGCCGTGGTGCAGCTGCACGTGGGTGAGTTGGGTGAACCGGATGCAGTGGCTGTTCTTCGCCCCGTGGTTGACGTAGAACGCCGCTCGCAGGCTCGGAACCAGCGCCTCGTCCATCGCCCGGAGGGTGGGGCAGTAGACCACCGGTGCGCTGGTGGCGGCGGAGATCGGCCCCAGGAAATCGGGCTCGCGCACCACGACCATGAACGGCCGGCCGATCCGCTCCAGGTACGGCAGCCACATGGTGACCTGGTACTCCGAGCCGGGCGGTGCGGAGAAGTAGAGCAGGAACTCCGGCTGGTGCCGGCGCAGCGCGCGGGCCACCGCCCCACCGCCGGCGGCTGGCCGGAAGCGACGCCGGGCCAGGTCCAGTGCGACCGCTCCGGCGCAGGCGCCCACCAGCAGGCTGGCGACCAGCGCCACGGCGGCGGGCAGTGCCACCGCGGCGGCGAGAGTCACCGCGCCGAGCAGCCCGAGCAGGGCGGTGCCGAGCTGGTCGGCGATCAGCGGCGTCCAGGCCCGCACGGGCAGGTTGGCCACCCGGATCTCCAGGTTGCCGGCGGTCCGCAGCGGCCCCACCAGCAGCACCAGCCCCAGCAGGACCAGCGCGGTGGCGACGAGCGCCGGGTCGAGCCCGTCGTCCAGCCGCCGGGAGTATCCGACCAGGACGGCGGCGCCGATCAGCGCCGTCTCGGCGACGAGGTCAGCGCCGGGTCGGATCCGCTGCTCGGCGGCCGCCGCGACCAGTGCGGCGACGGCCAGCGCCAACCCCCATCCGGTGGCGCCGGTCAGCGCCACCGCGACGAAGGCCAGCACGGCCAGGCCGGTGCTCAGGCACCGGGCGGCCAGCTTTCGGACCAGATCACCACGCATGTCGCTCCGTTCGCTGCCGTCCCGGGTCCGTCGCCGTCAGTCAGCTCACGGAGGCCGCACCGGCCGGCGAACCGACCCGACCCGACCCGGACTGGGCCGGCACGGTCGGGGAGGGACCGTCGCCGGGCGCCCGGCGTACGTCGATCACCTGGCCGGTCAGGTCGGAGATCAGCACGTCGAGCGAGGACTGGGCGACGGCCTCCGCGGCGAGCAGGGTGTGCTCCGGCTCCTCGCCGAAGGCCCGCGTCCGCATCGGGGTGGCGGTCCGCTCGGGGTTGATGCAGTTGACCCGTACGCCGACGTCGGCCCACTCGTCGGCCAGTGCCTGGGTGAGGTTGACCAGGGCGGCCTTGGTGGCGGAGTAGAGCGCGTAGCGGGCCCGCCCCCGGGTGTACGAGCTGGAGGTGTAGAGCAGCAGCTGGCCCTTGGTCTGCTGGAGGTACGGCAGGGACTGCCGGGCGATGGTCACCGGGCCGACGAAGTTGACCTGGAGCAGCCGGTCCATCGTCTCCTCGTCCATCTCGGCGAGGGCGCCCTTCTCCAGGATCCCGGCGGTGACCACCACGTGGTCGATCCGGCCGGTGGCCTCGAACGCGGTCTTCAGCGCGGCCTCGACGTCCTCGGCCCGCTCTACGTGCGTGCCGGTGGTGGAGCGGCTGAACGGGAAGACCTGGGCGCCGAGGCGCCGGGCCAGCTCGGTCAGCTCGTGGCCGATGCCGTAGCTGCCGCCGAACACGACGATGGTGCGGCCGGTCAGCTCCTCGGTGTAGCTGCGGTGGTCGGTCAGCCGGGGCGCCTGCGCGGCGGCGAGCTGGAAGAGCTTGTCCGCCAGGTGCACGTCGACCGGGTGGGTGACCTTGATGTTCTCGTCCGAGCCGTCGATCACCTTGATCGGGGTGCCCGGCAGGTAACGCAGCACCACGCCGCAGTCGTCGGTGGCGGCGAAGTCCGGATCATCCTCGGCGATCCGGTACGCCTCGCGGATGGTGGGGGAGCGGAACGCCTGCGGGGTCTGCCCGCGGCGCAGCCGGGAGCGCACCGGGATGTCGGTGATGCAGTCGTTCTCGTCCACCTGGATGATCGTGTCGGCGGACGGGATGGCCACGTCCACGGCGTCGTAGGTCCAGAGCGCGTTGACGCACTCGCGCACGATCCGGCCGCTGAGCAGCGGGCGCACCGCGTCGTGGAAGAGGATGTTGCAGTCCGCCGGGCCGACCGCGTCCAGCGCGATCCGGGTGGTCGCGTTACGGGTCTCGCCGCCCTCGATCACCTTGGTGACCTTGCGCAGGCCGGCCTTCTCGACGATCTGCCGAGCGTCCTCGACGTGCCCGGTGGCCATCAGCACGATGATCTCGTCGATCTCCGGCGCGGCCTCGAAGACCGCCAGGGTGTGCTCGATGATCGGCTTACCGGCGATCTTCAGGAGCTGCTTCGGGATGCCGAGGCCCAGTCGGGTTCCGGTGCCGCCGGCCAGCACCACGGCCACCGTCCGCGAGGGCCGCCAGGGTGCCGGGCTCTCCGGTGTGGCGTCCGGGCCAGTGGTCTGGTCCTGCGTCATTGCCGGATCCTCACTTTCAGGGATGCGTTTAACGGAAGGTTCCGCCCGGGCGGCGACGGAATGAACCTTAACGCGCGAACCGCGTCGCCCCAACGCGGGCGACGCGGGTACATGGCGCCATGTCGATGCCGGAGGTTCGCCGGCACTCTACTTGCTGTTGGCGTACGCCTCGTATGCCCGGATCACCTCGTTGGTGGGCCCGTCCATCCGCAGGACGCCGGATTCCAGCCAGATGGTCCGTTCGCAGGTGTCCCGTACCGAGGAGAGCTGGTGGCTGACCAGGAACACCGTTCCGGCACCCTCGCGCAGCTCCCGCACCCGCTGCTCGCTGCGCTTGCGGAAGCCTTTGTCGCCGGTGGCGAGCGCCTCGTCGATGAGCAGCACGTCGTGCTTCTTGGCGGCGGCGATGGAGAACCGCAGCCGGGCCGCCATGCCGGACGAGTACGTGCGCATCGGCAGGCTGGCGAAGTCGCCCCGCTCGTTGATCCCGGAGAAGTCGATGATCCCTTCGGCCTGCTGGGCCACCTCGTCGGGGTGCATCCCCATCGCCAGGCAACCGAGGGTGACGTTGCGCTCACCCGAAAGGTCGTTGAGCAGGGCCGCGTTCACGCCCAGCAGCGAGGGCTGCCCCTGGGTGTGGATCGCGCCCCGGTTGACCGGCAGCAGGCCGGCGATGGCCCGCAGCAGGGTGGACTTGCCGGAGCCGTTGCTGCCGATCAGCCCGATCGCCTCGCCCCGGTACGCGGTGAACGAGACCCCTTTCACCGCGTGCACCTCCCGCACGTTCGGCGCGGACGTGCGCTTGACCAGCCGGCGCAGCGCGGCCACCGGCGTGGTGCCGCCGGCGGCACCCTTGTGCACCCGGTAGATGATGTGCGCGTCGTCGACCACCACGGTGGGGATCCGTTCCTGCGCCAGAACGGGCAGGGAGACGGTCGCCTCGTCGGTGGCGTGCATTTGATCAACCACGGCCGTACTCCTGTTCGCCGCGCCAGAAGTAGATGTAGCCGCCGATCCCGCCCACCAGCGCCCAACCCGCCGCGACCAGCCAGAGCTGGGTCAGCGACTCGTTGAGCAGTGGCGGCTGATCGAGCAGCGCGTAGCGGGCCAGCTCGATGTAGACCAGCAGCGGGTTGTACTGGACCAGCGTGGTCGCCCAGCCGGGCAGCCGCTCGAAGAGGCTGACGCTGTAGAGGACGCCGGAGCCGTACATCCAGGTGCGCATGATGAACGGCATGACCTGCTTCAGGTCGCTCGCCTTGGCGCCCATCCGGGCCACGAACAGCACCACGCCGGCGTTGAACACCGCCTGCAGCAGCAGGGCCGGCACCAGCATCAGCCACTTCAGGGTGAGCGGCTCGCCGGTGACCAGCACGATGCCGATCAGGACCAGCATCGAGGCGAGCAGTTGCTGGAACTGGGTCACCGTGGTGGACAGCGGCAGGCTGGCCCGGGGGAAGTGTAGGGCCCGGATCAGCCCCAGGTTGCCGCTGATCGACTGGGTGCCGGCCAGCACCGCGCTCTGGGTGAAGTTGAAGATGAACAGGCCGGTGGTCAGGTAGCCGATGAAGTTCGGGATCTTGTCCTGCTCCAGCACCACCCCGAAGATCAGGTAGTAGACCGCGGCGTTGGTCAGCGGGGTGAGCACCTGCCAGAGCTGGCCCAGCCTGGCGTTGCTGTACGAGGCGACCAGCTTGGCGTTGGCGTACGCGGCGATGAAGTGCCGGTAGGCCCACAGTCGGCGGCTGTACTCGACGAGGGTGGGTCGCTCACCAGCGACCCGGAGCCCGTGCCGAGCGGCCAGCTGCGCCTGGGTCAGGCCCGTGTCAGGGTCGACCAGCGCGGTGGTGGCCATGAAAGGGGCACTCCGATCTTTCGTGCCGACGGGTTGCTCGCGACGATGGAATCCTAGTGGGAGCTGGTGCGCGGAGCGCCGCCTCGTCGCTGCGTGGACAGTAGTCCGAAACACGTCGGGACGCAACCGTACCGTCGTTGCGCTACTCTGGTCGTCGTGAGCTGCGAGAAGAGTCCCTGGTGACGACCGAGAAGAGGCGGGCCCCGGCCGGTGCGGCGGTGCTTCGTGGTGAGATCACCACGGCCATCCGGCGCGCGCTGATGCAGGAGCTCGCCGCGGTCGGCTACGGCCGGCTCTCCATCGAGGCGGTGGCCCGACGGGCCGGCGTCAGCAAGACGGCGATCTACCGGCGGTGGAGCTCCAAGCTCGACCTGGTGCTGGACATCGTGGCCGCGGCCGCGCACGGCAAGCTGCCTGTGTTGGACACCGGCACCCTGCGCGGCGACCTCGCGTTGCTCTTCCAGGCGGTGGCGCACGCGCTGCGGCATCCGCTGGCCTCACAGATCATTCCCGATCTGCTCGCTGAGGCCGCCCGCAACCCGACCATCGACCAGACCCTGCGTCAGGTGCTGCACGCCCGCCAGCAGGAAATCGGCGGCCGTCTGGTCGCCCGCGCCGTGCAGCGCGGCGAGCTGCCTGCCGACACCGACCCGGACGCCGCCGTCGACCTCATCATCGGCCCGCTCTACTGGCGGCTCGCCATCGCCCGCGGTCCGGTCACCGACACCTACCTCGACACCCTGGTCGAGTCGGTGGCCACCGGGCTCGGCGCCGAACCTGCCGTACCCCGGCAGCGGGGCATTGTGGCTCCGTCGACGGGCGCCTGACCGCTCTGCCGTCCGCGACCCGGCGCTCTCAGCGCGGCGCGTCGACCGGAAGTCGGGAGACGATGTGCCGGGCGATCTCCAGCGAGCTGGTCGCGGCCGGGGAGGGTGCGTTGAGCACGTGCACCTGCCGGTCGGCCTCGACGATCAGGAAGTCGTCCACCAGGCCGCCGTCGGGGAGGATCGCCTGCGCCCGCACGCCGGCGCCGGCCCGGACGATGTCAGCCGGGGTCAGCTCCGGCACCAGCCGGGCCAGGCTGTCCGCAAAGCGCTTCTTCGACAGTGACCGGGTCACCTCGGTCAGGCCGTAGCGGTAGTGCCGCCGACCCAGCGCCCAGAGACCGCGGTAGGAGAGCTCGTCCCAGATGTCACGAGGGTTGATCCGGCCCCAGGAGTAACCCTCGCGGGCGGTGGCCAGCACCGCGTTCGGGCCGGCGTGCACGCTGCCGTCGATCATCTTGGTCAGGTGCACCCCGAGGAAGGGGAACTGCGGGTCCGGCACCGGGTAGATCAATCCCCGCACCAACCCCTGCCGCTGCGGGACCAGCTCGTAGTACTCGCCGCGGAACGGCACGATCCGCACCGGCGTCGGCACGCCCGCCAGCCGGGAGATCCGGTCGGCGTGCAAGCCGGCGCAGTTGATCAGGACGTCCGCGGTCACCTCACCGCGGCTGGTGGTGACGACCACGCCCTCCGGACGGGTGGCCGCCCCGGTGACCTCGGTGCCGGTGCGCAGGTCCGCCCCGCCCGCGGCGAGCAGCTCGGCCAGCTTGCGGCAGACCGCGCCGAAGTCGACGATGCCGGTCGAGGCGACGTGCAGGGCACCGACGGCCGCCACGTGCGGCTCGTACTCGGCCGCCTCCGCACCATCGATCACCCGCGCCGGCAGGCCGTTGGCCAGGGCGCGCTGGTGCAGGTCGTGCAACCGGGGCAGCTCCGCGGCGTCGGTGGCGACGATCAGCTTGCCGCAGATGTCGTGCGCCAGCCCGTGCTCGCGGCAGAACTCGACCATCGAGGCGCTGCCGGCCTTGCAGAGGGTCGCCTTCAGGCTGCCGGGCTTGTAGTAGACGCCGGCATGGATGACGCCCGAGTTGTGACCGGTCTGGTGAGCCGCCCAGCCGGCCTCCTTCTCCAGCACGGTGACCGAGTCGCCGGGCCGGTCGATCATCAGCCGGTGTGCCACCGCCAGCCCGACGATGCCGCCACCCACCACCACGAACCTGGTCATGTCATCTCTCCCGCCCGACGCCGGGACCGATGGTAACCAAGCCCACCCGCGCGCCCGACTGGCCCACCCCCCATGGGCTTGGCCTAGACTGCTCCGGGTCCATCCTCTCTGGGAGTCACATGTCTGAGGTCATCGCGCTCGGTCAACCCACGGTCGGCGAAGCCGAACTCGCCGCCATCGCCGAGGTCTTCGCCTCCGGCTGGCTCGCTGGTTCCGGGCCCACCTGCCGTCGTTTCGAGGAGCGCTTCGCCGTCGTCGCCGGCACCCGGCACGCCCTCGCCACCAGCAACTGCGGTTCCGCCCTGCATCTCGCGCTGCTCACCCTCGGGGTCAAGCCCGGCGACGAGGTGATCGTCGGCGACTACACCTTCCCGGCCACCGGCCACTCCGTGATGTGGACCGGCGCCACGCCGGTCTTCGCCGACGTGCGGCCGGACACCTGGACGGTCGACCCGGCCGCCGTCGAGGCCGCGATCACGCCACGCACCGTCGGCATCATCGCCGTCGACGCGTTCGGGCAGCCGGCGGACTACGACGAGCTGCGCGCCATCGCCGACAAGCACGGGCTGTTCCTGGTCGAGGACGCCGCCTGCTCGGCGGGCGCCACCTACAAGGGCCGCCCGGCCGGCAGCCTCGCCGACATCGCCACCTTCAGCTTCCACGGCCGCAAGGGCATCACCGCCGGCGAGGGCGGGGCGTACGTCACCGACCGCGAGGACCTCGCGGCGCACGCCCGCAAGCTGCACACGTACGGCGTGGAGGGGGCGCTCACCCGCGCCGAGCTGTCGCACCTGCCGATCCCGACCTTCACCGAGCTGGGCTACAACTACCGGCTCTCCGACATCTCCGCGGCGATCATGCTCGCCCAGCTCGACCGGCTGCCGGACCTGCTGGCCGCCAAGCGTCGCACCGCCGCCCGCTACGGTGAGCTGCTCAAGGACCACGAGCTGATCACGACGCCCTACGAGGCGCCGGACCGCGAGCACCCCTGGCAGTCGTACGTGGTCACCCTGGCTCCCTCGGTCGACCGGGGCGCGGTCGCGCTGGCACTGCGTCAGCGCGGAGTGCAGTGCACCTTCGGCACGTACGCCTCGCACGCCCAGCCGCTCTACGGCCAGACCACGCCCTGCCCGGTCTCGGCCGACCTGTTCGTCCGGCACCTGGCCATCCCGATGCACGCCAACCTCACCGACGACCAGGTCGAGACCGTCGCGGCCACCCTCATCGACGTCGTCAACTCCGCGGCCACCAGCCGCTGATCCCCCCAGGAAGGACACGCTCCGCCATGTCGAAGCAGACCGTCTTCATCACCGGAGGCGCTGGTTTCATCGGCCTGCACGTGGTACCGATGCTGTTGGAGAAGGGCTACCGGGTCCGCATCTTCGACAACATGACCCGCGGCGACCGGGACCGTATCGCGGAGCTGGTGGCGACCGGCGACGTCGAGCTGATCGAGCAGGACGTCCGCTACGGCGGTGCCGTGCACGCGGCCATGAAGGGCTGCGACTACGCGATCCACCTCGCCGCGGTCTCGATCAACAAGAGCCAGGCCGACCCGCACGAGTCGATCGACATCAACATGGTCGGCAACCACAACGTTTTCGCCGCCGCCGCCGACCACGGCGTCAAGCGGCTGGTCTTCGCGTCGTCGGCCTCGGTCTACGGTGACCCGAAGAAGCTGCCGATGCACGAGGACGACCGGCTCGACCCGCTCACCCCGTACTGCATCTCGAAGCGTGCCGGTGAGGACCTGCTCGGCTTCTACCAGCGCAGCAAGGGCCTGAACTGGGTCGCCCTGCGGTTCTTCAACGTCTACGGCCCGGGCCAGAAGCCGACCGCGTACTACACCTCGGTGATCAACCACTTCGTGAAGCGGTTGAAGACCGGTCAGCCGCCGGTCATCGACGGCAAGGGCGAGCAGTCGATGGACTTCATCCACGTCCACGACATCGCCCGCTCGGTGGTCGCCGCGCTGGAGGCCGAGCAGGGCAACGTGGCGGTCAACATCGGCACCGGCATCGACACCTCGGTGGCCACCCTCGCCGAGATCCTGATCAAGGCGGTCGGTGTCGACGTCGAGCCGCAGTTCAGCCCGCGTGAGGTGCTGGTCAGCCGCCGGGCCGCGGACATCACCCGGGCCCGCGAGGTGCTCGGTTGGGAGCCGACCATCGCCGTCGAGGACGGGATGACCGACCTGATCAAGACCGAGGTGGCGTGACCCAGTCGTCGTCCGCCGGGAGTCCGTCATCGCACGGGCTCCCGGCGAACCCGTATAACCCGCACGCCTGGGTGATCGGCGAGCCGGTGATCGGCGCCGGGACCTGGATCGGTGCCTTCACGGTCATCGACGGTTCCGGCGGGCTGACGATCGGCGCCGGGTGCGACATCAGCAGCGGCGCGCAGATCTACACCCACTCCACCGCCCGACGTTGCGTATCGGGTCGTGCCTATGCTTCGGTGGACCGTGCGCCGGTGATGATCGGCGACCGCGTCTTCATCGGGGCGAACGCGACCGTGATGATGGGCGTCACCATCGGTGACGGTGCGGTCGTCGGCGCGGGCGCCGTGGTCAGCAGAGATGTGCCACCGGGGGCGGTCGTGACGGGGGTCCCGGCTCGGGTGGTCTCCACAGTCGAGTTGGACGGCGGCGATGTCCGGTTCGTCCCCGTAGCGGAAAGCTAGGAGTCCCCCTCCCGTGCGTATCGCAGTCGTCAACAACTTCTTTCCGCCGCGCGCCGGCGGAAGCTCCCATCTGTCCGAGTCGCTCGCCCGTGGCTACGCCGCCGCCGGGCATGAGGTGCTGGTGCTCACCGCCGCCTACCAGGACGCTCCTGCGGTGGAGGAGCGCGACGGGCTGCGGATCGTCCGGCTGCCGGCGTTCATGCTGCCGGAGACCCGGCTGGCCGTCAGCTTCGACATCTCCTTCGCCAGCCGGCCGAGTGTGCTGCGGCGGGTCCGCACACTGCTCGACGACTTCCGGCCGGACGTCATCCACCAGCACGGCCAGTTCTTCGACCTGACCTGGGCGACCGCGCTCTACGCGCGTAAGCGCCGGGTGCCGGCGCTGCTCTCCATCCACACCCGGCTGGAGAACCCGCAGGCCCGGTACGCGAAGGTGTTCCGCGGTCTGGACGCGGCCATGGTCAAGCCGTTCATGCGGCGCGCCAAGCCCCGGCTCGTGGTGATGGACGTGCTCATGCAGGAGTACATCGAGTCGCGCTACCGCGGCGCGCACTCCGGCCTGGTGCCGATCCCGGTCGGGGTGGATCCGGACTGGGTGGTCGGCGGCAACGGTCAGCGGGTCCGCGACCGTCACGAACTGGGCAACGCGCCGGTGATCCTCTCGGTGGGCCACGTCATCCCGCTGCGGGACCGCGTCGCGCTCGTCGAGGCGCTGCCCGAGGTGCTGGCCGCGGTGCCGGACGCGAAGCTGCTCATCTGCGGGCAGGTCTACTACCAACACTTCGCCGAGCGGGCCCGTGCGCTCGGCGTCGAGCACGCCGTCATCGCCGCGGGCAAGGTGCCCAAGAGTGAGATCCCGGACTACCTCGCCGCCGCCACGGTGGAGTCGCACGAGCAGGGGCTGGGTCTCGGCACCGCGACGCTGGAGGCGATGGCCGCCGGGGTCCCGGTGGTGGCGCCGGCGCGGGCCGACAACTTCCCCGGCATCGCCCTCCGCGACGGCGACAACGTCCTGCTCTGCCAGCCGGGTGACGTCCAGGGCCTGGCGCAGCGGCTGACCGCCGCGCTGACCGACCAGGGCCTGGCCAAGCAGATCGGGGTCAACGGTCAGGCTTTGATCCGCGATCGGTTCAGCCTGGACCGGGTGCTGCACCGGCACCTGGAGGTACTGACCGAGATGGCCGCGTCCCAGGGCCGCTGACCTGACGTACGTCGAACCGCCGGTGCCCCCGACCGAAAGGTCGGGGGCACCGGCGGTTCAACGTACGTGTCCAGGGGTTGTCTTACGGCCGGGCGGGAACGTCAGCCGGTGGTGACCGATGCGTCCGCACCCGAGCGGGGCGCTGGCACCTGCTCGGCCCGAACCGCCGCAGCGGCCCCGTCGAGCGCCGGGTCGGCAGTGCTCTCCCCGGTCACCTTCTGCAGCTGCCGCATCCCGGAGAGGGCGGCGATGCCGGCGGCGAGCAGGTCGGCCACGGTGAAGATCAGGCGGGAGGCGAGCGCGATCCCGGTCGCCGCGCCGATGCCGCCGGCGCCAGCGAGGAAGGGCGCCATGGTGGCGACCAGCACGGCCTCCCGGACGCCCAGCCCGGAGGGGGAGAGGAAGGCGAACATCCCGACGGTCATCGCGATGGCGAACGACCCGATGCTGCGCAGCAGGCCACCAACGCCCGGGGCGGCCTGCGCGTTGGCCAGCAGCCACAGGTGCACGCCGAAGAGGGTGTAGCCCAGGGCGCTCCACCCGACCACCCGGAGCACGCCGGGCAGGGTGAGCCGGTGCTGCAGCGGCGGTCGACGCAGCACCTTCAGGACGAGCTGAATGAGCCGGGTCAACACGGCCGGAACGGCGCAGAGCAGCGCGATCGGGAAGAGGACGGCGACGATGTAGAGCGCGACCCGGACCGGCTCGGCGTACTCCGCGCCGGAGTCGGCGGTCGCGTCGAGCAGCGAAGGCAGACTGAGCAGACCAACGCCGAGCGCGGCGACGACGCCGAGACCCAGCGCCATCAGGGTGGCCAGGAAGGCCCGAGCTCGTGGCAGGCCGGCACGCCGGCCCAGCTCCATCTGCAGGACGTAGGCCCAGACGCTGCCCGGGATGTACTTGCCGAGCTGGCCGACCATGCAGATCCGCAGAGCCGCCGACACGGACACCCGGTGCTCCAGGTCCGCCGCGGCGGCCCGCCAGGCCATCGAGTTGGCGAACATGCCGGCCAGCACCGCCAGCACGGCGAGCACCACCGAGGGCCACGCGAGGTCGACCCAGGTCTGCCGCACCTGCGGCCACTGGCTGATGACGCTCCAGGTCATGCCAGCCGCGATCGTCACGATGACCACCACCCGGACGGCCAGTGAGAGCCATCGGGACTTCGCCGCGGCGGCCCCGGTGGCCGGGGTGGGTACCGTTTCGACCTGCGTCGCGGTTTCTGCCACGGCCGTCCTGTCCTTTGGTTGTCCCGACCCATCCGGGTCGCCTGCACAATTCGCCGAGACTAGCGCAGTGTGCCGCGTACCACGAACCGAGGTTGACCGCGAGTCGGGACCGGTCCGGCGCTGGGGGGATTCGCGTCGCGGTGGTCCAGGTGTGCCGGGCATCTCCCGCGCTGCTACGGTCTGCACGCTGCCCCATACCTCAAGGAGAGCTGTTGTGATCCCGATTTCCGTCGTCAAGCTGGACGAGGAAGCCGAACGGTTGGCGGTCGAGGTGATCCGCTCGGGTGTCATCGCGCAGGGGCCCATGGTGGCCCGCCTGGAGCGCGAGTTCGCCGAGCTGGTCGGCGTCGAGCACGCGGTCGCCGTCAACAACGGCACCACTGCCCTCGTGGCCGCGCTTCAGGTGCTCGACCTGCAGCCCGGCGACGAGGTGGTCACCAGCCCCTTCACCTTCGTCGCGACCCTCAACGCCATCCTCGAGGCGGGCGCCACCGCCCGGTTCGCCGACATTCGCGAGGATGACTTCTGCGTCGACCCGGCGGCGCTCGCCGACGCCATCGGCCCGCGCACCCGGGTGCTGATGCCGGTGCACCTGTACGGCCAGCCCGCCGACATGGACACCATCGCCCCGCTGGCCCAGAAGCACGGCCTGGGCCTGGTCGAGGACACCGCGCAGTCCCTGGGCGCGTCCATCTCCGGCCGCGGCGCCGGCAGCTTCGGTCTCGGCACCTTCTCGCTGTACGCCACCAAGAACCTCACCACCGGTGAGGGCGGCATGATCACCACCAACGACGCGGTGCTCGCCGACCGGTTGCGCGTGCTGCGCAACCAGGGCATGCGGCAGCGCTACCAGTACGAGGTGGCCGGGCACAACTACCGCCTCACCGACCTGCAGGCCGCGCTGGGCATCCCGCAGATCGCCGCGTACGGCGGGAACGTCAAGCGCCGCAAGGACAACGCCGGCCGACTCTCCGCCGGTCTGGCCGACGTCCCCGGGCTGCGCCTGCCGACCGAGCTGCCCGGCCGGTCGCACGTCTGGCACCAGTACACGGTGCTGGTCACCGACGAGGCTCCGGTGAGCCGCGACGAGGTGATCGCCCGCCTGACCGAGAGCGGCGTGGGCTGCGGCATCTACTACCCGAAGACGGTCTACGACTACGACTGCTACCGCGACCACCCTCGGGTGATCGCGGACCCGGCGCCGGTGACCGACCGGGTGGTCCGCCAGTGCGTCTCCCTGCCGGTGCACCACCACCTCACCGACAGCGACCTCGACCAGGTCGTCGAGGCCGTCCGGAAGGCGGTCGGCGCGTGACCGCCAAGCTGCGTTTCGCCCTGGTCGGCACCGGGGTCATGGGTTCGCTGCACGCCCGGGTGGTCGCCCAGTCCGACCGGGCCGAGCTGGCCCGGGTCATCGAGCCTCGACGCTCGGTCGGCCAGCAGGCCGCCGAGCGGTACGGGGCCGACTGGTCCCCGGACGCCGACGACCTCTCCGACGTCGACGCGGTGGTGATCGCCGCTCCCACCGAGTTCCACCGCGGCCTCGCCGACCAGGTCCTGGCCGCCGACAAGCCGCTGCTGATCGAAAAGCCGGTCTGCGGCAGCCTCGCGGAGACCGAGGAGATCGTGGCGACCGCCGAGAAGCGCGGGGTGCCGCTGCTGTGCGGGCTGCTGGAGCGGTTCAACCCTGCGGTGCTGACGGCACTTGCCCTGGTCCACCGCCCGCTGCACCTGACCGCCACCCGGCACTCGCCGTACGCGCCGCGGATCCGCACCGGGGTCGCCTGGGACCTGCTCATCCACGACGTCGACCTGGCGATCCAGGCCTTCGGCGGAGAGGAGCCGGCGACGGTACGCGGGACCTTCGGCCACTTCCACCCCGACTCGCTCACCGAGGCGGAGGACGTGGCGGAGACCGTGCTGTCGTTCGGCACCGGCGCCCTGGCCAACGTGTCGGCGAGCCGGATCGGGCAGCGCAAGGTGCGGACCCTGGTGATCAGCGAGGTCGACCGGCTGATTGAGGCCGACCTGATCCGCAAGGACGTGACCATCTACCGGCACGTCTCACTGGACGCCGCCACTCCGGACGGCCGTGGCTACCGGCAGCAGAGCATCATCGAGGTGCCGGAGCTGATCACGAACCGCGAGCCGCTCGCCGCCCAGCTGGACCACTTCCTGGACATCGTCGCTGGCACCGCCGACGCCGACGTCGAGCGGCAGCGGATCCTGCCGGCGCACCGGGTGGTGGGTCGGCTCTTCGCCGACAACGGCCGCTGACGGACGGTAAAGGGCGGGGCGACCACGGTCGCCCCGCCCTTTCGTGTATCCGGTGGGGAGCGTCGCGCGGCGGGCGGGCGGACGCTCCCCCTCGACTACCGCCCGCCGAGCCGGGTCAGGCTCGCGGGCGGTCGGTCAGCCGTCGGACGCGCAGGCCCGCCCCGCGTCGGTGACCTGGTAGATCTTGATCCGGCCGAATTTCTGCACCAGCGTGACCTTGTCGCTGGCGTCCAGCAACGCCTGCTTGTAGTTCTTCGTCGCGGCGGGAATGCCGCGCTTGCCGACGACGACGTACTCGACGCCGAACCGGCGTACCTCGCAACCGGCGGGCACCGCACCTTCGCTGCCCACGAGCCAGTTGAAGGCGGCCCAGCGGCGCTCGTAGTCGTCGCCCGCTTCGGTGAGGCCGGGCAGCGGCGGAATGCCGAACAGCAGCGGGTTTTTGTAGTCGGCGTACGCCCAGGACATGAACTCGCGGTGCCGGTCGTAGGCCACCGTCCTGCCGGGTGGGGTGTTCTCGCTGAGCCATTCGTAGGTCTGGACGTAGGAATTGCCGAGCGGAGCCCTGTTGATCATGGCCGTCCGCAGTGGCTTCCAGCTCGACGGCACGGCGCCCAACCCGATGAGCGCGAGCACCAGGACCGTCGCGGCCACCGCGGCCGGCACGGCCGAGTCGCGCAGGCCACGGGCCTTGGCCACCAGCCGCGACACGAGCCACTGGATCGCGATCCCGATGACGACCGCACCGACCACCGTCAGGACGCCGTAGACCGGGAAGATCATCGAACGGACCCGCTCGCGGACGCCGTACCAGAGACCCGCCAGCGTGGCCGCGGCGGTCGATTCGGAACTGGTGGTCCAGATGCCGATGACGGTGAAGACGGCCCCGGCCACGAACCACGGCCGGGCCCAGCGCAGCCGCGGGATGAGCAGGCAGAACGGCGAGACCAGCAGGCAGGCCATTGTGATGACCACGGCGACGCTGATCGGTGACATCGTGAAGACGAAGTCCTTGCTCGGCACCAGCGGATAGCCGAAGAGCGCGTAGCGCTGGGGGTGGGTCACCCAGTACTCGATCGACTTGTCCCACATGTTCGGCAGGGCGGGCTCGTTGGAGGTTCGTTCGCCGTTCGCACCGAGCAGGGCGCCCAGCAGCGGCAGCAGCGGCAGCAGCGCGGCGACGACCATGGTGCCGAGGGCGGTGGCGCCGTGACGCAGCTTGAACGGCGCGCGGAGCGCCAGCACCACGCCGATCGTGAGCACCCCGATGAACAGGACGTCGTAGGTGTGCGTCATGACCAGGCCGGCACCGGCGAGCCCGGCCAGCAGCCCCAGCCGTACCGGGTGCGGGCCACGCAGCGCGAGTGCGACCAACAGGGCGATGGCACCCGCCATGGCCGGGGCGGTCTGCTCGTTGATCCGCCCGTTGACCACGGAAACCCACATCGGGCCGATGAAGGCGGGCGCGGTCGCGGCGCAGGCGGCGACGACCGGCCGGGCGCCGAGCGCGCGAGCGGCGCCGTAGACACTGGCCACCAGGGCGAGCGGGCCGAGGATGATGGACCAGGCCGCCATGGCGGTGCTGATGTGGCCGCCCGTGATCTGGACAGCCTGGGCCCAGGAGATGTCGGCGGCCAACGGGTAGAACTTGCAGGAGACCGCCACCTCGTTGACGCCGGATGTGCACGCCGACGTGACCATGACGCTGCCGGTGTCCAGAATGCGGCGGGTCAGGAAGCCGTGGTTCATGGCGTCCCAGCCGGGTGGGGCGACGAGCCGGCCGAGCATCAGCCAGCCGAAGGCGATGGTGATCGCCGACGGGACGGCGACACCGGCCATGTCGACCCAGCGGGGACGGACCGAGGGGAGCGGGCGGAAGCGTGCGCCGAGACTCGGCCGTCCGCCCTCCTCGTCCGCGTTGCTCAACCCTCGCCAGAACAGGCGGGACGCGACGACCGCGGCACCGGCCAGCACCAGCTCCGCGACGAGCACCGCCAGGGCGCTCCGGGGCAGGCCCAGCGTCGGCAACCACGCCATTCCGACCGTGACCAGACCGAGGGTGGTCGCCGGGGCGGCGGCCCACACGGCCCACCGGTAGCGCCCCGGGGGCAGGGCGAAGCCGAGCACCGCCCCGGGCACAAGGGCCACGACGAGGGCGATCAGGGTTGTGAACACGCAGATCCTTCCTTGGGGACGGTAACTCTCCGCGGACACCGCCGTGATCGATTACCCCGTGGGCGGCCGTCACTCGGGCCAGGCGGCCGGCCCAGTATAGGAACCGGCGACCGGCGAGGTTCTATCGAGACCGGACACCGTCCGCGGCCCTCACGACGTTCTCAGGTGGAGCCGATTCGCGCCGACCCGGAGGGGCGGCGATCCGGACCCCGGGGGACTTTTCGCCTGACACTGCGGCACCCGATCAATACCGGCGCGTTCCTTCGCGTTAAGGTCACACCAGCGCGGTAGCGGGGGGCCGCGTGAGCGCCGGTTGTCGTCGCGGGTCAGGTTCAGCGGGTGGGCAGGTGGGCCGCCTCGGCCGACCGGTCCTCCGATGGTGGCTCGGCGAGGGGCTCACCGGCGACGCCCGGCACGCCCACGATCGCAGCAAAGCGGGGGATCCAGGCCGTCACGGCGCCAGTGGTGGCCCGTGGAGTCAGTCGTCGATCTCTTAGGGAGCTAGTCCTTGTTCGGTAAGTTGATGGGACCGGCGGGAGTCGCGGCCCGCGGCGCGCTGCTGCTGCTGGCCTACGTCGTGATGCTCGTCGCCGGTGCGCTCGGCTGGGCCGTCGTTTTCACGGTAGCCGGGCTGGCCGCCCTCGGCGGCGAGTACGCGCTCGCCCGCTGGTCGCCAGCCACGCACACCCTGCTGGAAAAGGTCGGCCTGCGCGGGGACTACCGCCAGCTCACCAGGGACCTCGCGATCGTCCTGCTGGTGGTGGCCACGGTGCGCCCCAGCGTGGGGGAGCTCAGCCTGATCCTGCTGCTGCCGGCCGCGGTCTGGTTGATCTCGGTCTTCGCCGGCGCCCTCGCCACCATGATCGACCGGCGCAACCCGGTCTCGGCGCTGGTCCGCAACATCGACCTCGGGCCGATGCGCTCCGCGCCTCGTCCGCCGGGGTGGGCGGCCTGGCTGGCCGGTGACCGACTGGCCCTGGTCAACGTGGTGCTGGCGCCGGCCGCCGTGGTCGCGGCCGCCCTCGACACCGTCGCGCCGGTGCTGGGCGCGGGAGCGGGGGCGGTGCTCGCCGCCGCCGTCGTCGGTGGGATCGTCGCGCTGACCTGGCTGCGCGGCCGGGGCTCCGGGCAGAGCCCGCTGCTGCCCGCCGTCCAGCGCTGGCTCGACACCCACCGGCCCGAGGTGGCGCTCTACTTCGCCGGTCCGGCCAAGGACGTCTACCAGGCGAACATGTGGCTCGCTCCGACCGAGGCGCTGGAGCAGCGCGCGGTGGTGCTGATGCGTAGCCGGGAGGCGTTCACCGAGCTCGCCGACACCCGACTGCCGGTGATCTGTGTGCCGGCCGGGGTGGACTTCATGAACCTCGAACTGGGCAGCGTACGCACGGCGCTCTACGCGGCGAACGTCGGCGCGAACATCCACATGCTCCGCGAGCCGGGCATGAAGCACGTCTTCGTCGGGCACGGCGACAGCGACAAGGCGGCCAGCGCCAACCCCTACAGCAAGGTGTACGACGAGGTCTGGGTCGCCGGTCTCGCCGGTCGCGAGCGGTACGCCCGGGCGGGCGTGGGCGTGCTCGACACCGACATCGTGGAGATCGGGCGCCCGCAGCTCGCCGGCGTGCACACCTTCGGCGCGGAGTCGGTCGATCGGCCCTTCACCGTGCTCTACGCCCCGACGTGGGAGGGGTGGCTGGACGACGACCCGTACCACACCTCGCTCGTGCTGATGGGGGAGCGGATCATCCAGGGTCTGCTGGCGACGAGGCCCGAGGTGCGCGTCATCTACAAGCCGCACCCGCTGACCGGTTCCCGCTCCAAGGACGCCAAGGCGGTGCACGAGCGGCTGGTGGAACTCATCCGGGGCGCCGGCGGTGACGCCGACGCGACCTCGCTGGACGGTACCCGGCACCTCGTGGTCACCGGCCGGACGCCGGCGCTGTTCGATTGTTTCAACCAGACTGACCTGCTGATCAGCGACGTCTCCAGTGTGGTCTCGGACTTCGTGCAGAGCGAACGGCCGTACGTGGTGGCCAACCCGAGCGGCATGCCGGAGGACGAGTTCCGGCGGGAGTACCCGACCGCCCGGGCGGCGTACCTGCTCTGCCGGGACTGCGGCGAGCTGGAGAAGATCGTCGCCGTGACCCGGGCCGACGACGACCCGATGGTCGAGGCCCGGCGTGAGCTGAAGACCTACCTGCTCGGTCCGGCCGAGGAGAACCCGATGGACCGGTTCCAGGAGGAGATCGCCCGGCTCTGCCGCTGAACGGCCCGACCGACACGAGCGGCGGTGGACGGATGCGTTCCGTCCACCGCCGCTCGTCGTCGGCTCAGCCCTGCCGCTGCGGCGGGTTGTCCACGTCCCGGGAGATGACCTCGCCGCGGTCGTCGACCCAGCCCTTGGGACGGGCCGGGTTGCCAGCGACGAGCTGGTACGGCGCGACGTCCTTGGTCACCACCGAGCCGGCCGCGATCATCGCGTACTCGCCGACCTCGATTCCGCAGACCAGGGTCGCGTTCGCGCCGATCGAGGCGCCCCGGCGCACCATGGTCGGGGTGATCTTCCAGTCCGGATTCTGCGCGCGGGGCCGGAAGTCGTTGGTGAAGACGACGCACGGGCCGACGAAGACCTCGTCCTCCAGGGTCACCCCCTGGTAGACGGAGACGTTGTTCTGAATCTTGACCAGGTCGCCGACCGTGACGCCAGCGTCGACGTACACGTTGCGGCCGATGACGCAGCCGGCGCCCACCTCCGCCGACGACCGGATGTGGGCCAGATGCCAGACCTTCGTGCCGTCGCCGATCCGGGCACCCTCCTCCACGTCGGCGGTGGGGTGGACGAAGACCGAGGGGGACGGGGAAGTGCTGTCAGTCATCCTTCAACTCGCATGGTCGCAGGGCGCGCCGGGGCGCCGTCGGTGACCCGCGTCGGCGTGCGCCGGGACGGCCATCGGCCGCGCGGATCGGGGCTGCCACGCCCGCCCAGGCACGGAGCGTGGGGCCGGGGCGCACGGGACTCGGCGTAGCATAGCGACCGCTCAGGCCAGCAGCGCCGCCACCGCGTCGGCGGCCGGCTGATCAGCCGGAAGCGTCTGCGTCGACACCACCGCGGTCACCGGCAGCGGGCCGTACAGGTGGGGAAAGAGCTGGCCGCCCCGCGAGGGCTCCCAGCGCAGCGCGTCGCCCAGCCGTTCCGGGTCCACGGTCAGCAGGGTGAGCCCGGTGGCGCCGGTGAAGTGTCGTCGGGCCGTCTCCACCACCTGGTCGGCGGCGGATAGGTGGATGAAGCCATCCTGCCGGTCCACCGCCGAGCCGACCAGGTGGCCGACCGCCCGGGCGTCGTCCCACTCCACCGTCGGCAGCAACTTGTAGATCACCGTGGCAGCCTACGTGGGCCGGCAGGCGTTTCGGCCGTACCGCCGCCGACGCCGGTCGCGGCCCGGCATGCTCAGGTGGAGCAGGCGGCGGGAGGGTGACGATGGAGAGCTACGACGAGGACTGGACCGATACCCAGCGCGCGCTGTACGACGAGTGCTACCGGGCTGGCGGCGAGTGGGCCGAGGACCCGGACACCCCGTCCGATGACGTACAGCACGTGATCAACCTGGCCGAGGCGGACGACGACGCCTTCACCGACGCCGAGATCGACTACGCACCCCTGGTCGACGCGGTCACCCAGGCCAGCGGGGTCAACGTCACCAGCGTGCCGGCCCGCCACGACGACCCGGGTTTCCGGGGCTTCGTGGATGGCGTTCGGGACGCCGTCGCCGACGACGTCTTCGGCTTGTAGCCGAGTAGCCCGGGGAGGCGGCCCTCCCGCTCGCGGCAACCTTCTGCCACCATTCGCAGGACGACACTGCGATGGACGGGGGCACGGGTGCGGATCCTGCTGGTGGAGGACGACCGCCGGGTTGCCGCCGCGCTCTCCTCCGCCCTCACCCGCCGCGGGTACGAGGTCGAGCACGCCGCCACCGTCGCCGCCGGGCTCGCCGCCGCCCCGTGCGACCTGGTGCTGCTCGACCTGACCCTGCCCGACGGGGACGGCACCGACCTCTGCCGGGAGCTGCGCCGGCGCAGCAGCCAGCTCGGCATCATCGCGGTGACCGCCCGGGGCGAGGAACGCGACCGGGTGCTCGGCCTTCGCCTCGGCGCTGACGACTACGTCGTCAAGCCGTTCTCGATGGTGGAGTTGCAGGCCCGCATCGAGGCGGTGCTGCGCCGGGCCGCGAACGCCGCTCCGGAACGGCACCTGATCGAGGCCGGCGCGGTGCGCATCGACGTCGCCGCCCGGACGTTGACGGTGGACGGCCGGGAGGTCACGCTGACCCGCAAGGAGTTCGACGTGCTGCTCTCGCTGGCCCGTCAGCCCGGGGTGGCGGTGCCACGCGACCGCATCCTGCTCGACGCCTGGGGCACCACCTGGACCGACCGGCACACCGTCGAGGTGCACGTCGGGTCGTTGCGCGGCAAGCTGGGCGACGCCCGCCTGGTCGAGACCGTACGCGGGGTCGGCTACCGGCTGCGCGATGCGTGAGGGGCCGCCGTGCGCCGTCGACTGGTGATCAGCTATCTGCTGCTGATGGTGCTCGTCCTCATCGCGTTGGAGACCCCGCTGGCCGCCACTCTGGCCAGCCGCGAGACCGAACGGGTACGCGCCGACCGGCTCGCCGACGCCACCCGGTTCGCCTCGCTGGCCGGACCGGTGCTGCGCGGCGGCGGGCCGGGCCCGATCGAGGCGGAGCTGCGCAGCTACGACGAGCTGTACGCGATCGGCGCGGCGGTCGTCGACCGGGAGCGGGGCACCGTGGTCGCCTCGACGAGTTGGCGTCCGGCCACGGGGACCAGAACGGCGCTGGACATCGCGCTGTCCGGGCAGCAGACCAGCGCCCCCGAGTCGGTCCTGCCGTGGACGGCCGGCGCGGTGGTGGTGGCGGTGCCGATCAACGACGGCGGCGAGGTCCTCGGTGCGGTGGTGATCGTGACCCCGGCCGACCCGATCCGCCGGACCGTCACCGCCTGGTGGCTGCTGCTCGCCCTGGCCGGCCTGCTCGCGGTGCTGGCCTGCGTGCTCACCGCGTTCGGCCTGGCCGGCTGGGTGCTGCGCCCGGTCACCGAGCTGGACGCGGTCACCCACGAGATCGCCGAGGGCGACCGGAAGGCGCGCGTGCTGCACCGGCTCGGCCCGCCGGAGCTACGCCGGCTCGCAGCGAGCTTCAATCACATGGCCGACGTGGTGTCCGACGTGATGGACCGGCAGCGGGCGTTCGTCGCGCACGCCAGCCACCAGCTGCGCAACCCGCTCACCGCGCTGCGGCTGCGGGTGGAGGAGCTCGGCCCCAGCCTGACCGACCCGGACGGGCGCTCCGAGCACCGGCTGGCCCTGGAGGAGACCGACCGGCTGGCCCTGGTGCTGGACGCGCTGCTCACCCTGGCCCGTGCCGAACGTGAGGAGAACGAGCGGGTCACCGTGGACGCCGCCGCGGTGGCCGCGTCCCGGGTGGCCTTCTGGGCGCCGCTCGCCCGGCACCGGTCGGTCGCGCTGCGGCTCGTCACGACCGACGCCCCGGCGTACGTCCAGACCGTGCCGACCGCCGTCGACCAGGCACTGGACGCGTTGATCGACAACGCGGTGAAGTTCAGTGGCGCCGGTGGGGCGGTGACGGTGACCGTGGCCAGCCGCGACCACGGGGTGAACCTGGAGGTGCGCGACACCGGTCCGGGTATGACCGAGAGCCAGCTCGGCCAGGCCACCGAACGGTTCTGGCGGGCACCGGACGCGCAGAACGTGGACGGCGCCGGGCTCGGCCTGACCATCGCCGCGGTGCTGGTGGACGCCTCCGACGGTCGGCTCACCATGCGCCGGGGGGAGCCGCGTGGGCTGGTCGCCGGCCTGTGGTTCCCGACGCCTCAGCCGGTCCCCGTGGCGGAGTCGCCGGACGAGGAACCGGCTGTCGACCTACGCTCCACCCTGGCCCGTTAGCGGGCCGGGTGTCAGGGCTTGGCCGCCCGGTACCAGGCGGCGGCCCCGGGGTGCAGCGGCAGCGGCGGCGTGGCGATCGCCGAGCGGGGGCTCATCCGCCCCGCCGCCGGATGCGCGGCGCCCAGCTCGGCCCGGCGCTCCATCAGCAGCCGGGTCACCTCCCGGACCAACCGCTCCGGGAGGGCGGCCTGGACTATCAGGTAGTTCGGGTTGGCCACCGTGGTCACCGGGTCCACGCCGTACACCGAGCGGGGAATGTCCCGGGAGACGTAGACCTCGCTGTAGCGGGCGCGCAGCGGCTCCGTCCACTCGCCGAGGTCCACGATCCGGGTGGCGCTGCGCCCGGCCAGCTCCTTGATGCCCCGCACCGGCAGCCCGCCGGAGAAGAAGAAGGCGTCGATCCGCCCGGCCCGCAGCGCGATCACCGAGTCGTCCAGCCCGAGCCGCTCCTGGCGTACCTCGTCAGCGAGCTGGGCCACCTCCAGCAGCCGGGTCGCGGTGATCTCGGTGCCGGATCCGGGCGCGCCGACGGAGACCCGCCGCCCGCGCAGGTCGGCGACCGTGCGGACCGGCCCGCCGCCGGTGGTCACCAGGTGCAGTTGGTCGTCGTAGACCCGGGCGACCGCGTCGACCGTCGGACTGTCCGTCGTGGTGGTGGGCAGCACGTCGGCCTGGGTGAAGCCCAGCTCGGCCTCGCCGGAGCCGACCAGCCGGACGTTCTCCGCCGAGGCGGCGGTGACGATGACGCTGGCCTGCACGCCGGGCAGCTCCCGGTTGAGGATGGCTGCCAGGGACTGCCCGAAGGCGTAGTAGACGGCGGTGGGGCTGCCCGTGGCGATGCGGATCCGCAGCGGCTCGGCCAGGCCGTCCCGGCAGCTGGCCGCCCCGGTCAGCGTCGCGGCCAGCAGCAGCGTCAGCAGCGCCGCCGTCCCCGGACGGCGGCGACCGGGCCAGCTGGGCGAGGTACGACTCACGCGGTGCACTGTGCGCCGTCGGGCCGGTGCGCGCAAGCCCGTTCGACCGGCCGCCGATGCCGGCCGCGCCCGGGTCAGCAGGCGGGGCGGCTCTCCGGCTGCGGTGCCGCGGTGCCGGCCGGCTCCATAGCTGCGGTGCGGGCCGGTTCCATGGCCGCGCTGCGCAGGATCCGTGCCCGGTCCGGCCCGTCGGCGACGCTGACCAGGAAACAGCCGGTGCCGGGACGGAGCAGGGCCGGCACGTCGAGCACGGCCGCGCCACGGATCAGCACCGCCGCCAGCTCCCGGTCGGTGAGCCGCACGCCGAGGATGTGCCGGCGGACATGCCGCCCGCCGGCCAGCAGCGCCGAACGCCAGGCCGCCGCGGCGAGCCGGGACACCCATCGCCGGCGTGCCGGCGAGGCACCGGGCAGCGGTCCGCCGAGCAGCTCCCGACGACCCTGCCACCAACCGGCGTCGAGCACCCGGGCGTACCTCCCACGGTGTTCCCGGGGCACCCAGAGCCGGTGCAGCTCGTAGCGGCGGCGCAGGCCGCCGACGGCCACCTCGTGGGTCACCGGGATGTCCAGTCGGCCGAGCAACTGCCGCATCCGCTGGGCGGCGTCCTCCCGGTTGAACTCCACTCCCGGCGCGGGCGGCGGGAGCGCCGCCGACAGCCGCCTGACGGTCGGCCGTGGCGTGCAGCGCAGCAGGCAGGCGGCCTCGAACGCGTCGCCCAGGGTCAGCCAGTCCAGCGGGGGTGGCGTCGCCGGGGAGCGGGGCCGATCGAGCAGGGCGGGTTCGCGGGCCAACGGAGGAGCTCCCTTGTCGGAGTCTTGGTTCCCCTACCGTGGCCCCTGACCCGCCGTTGTGGAACCGGTCCCGCCCAGCCTTGAGGAAATCTTGCGGGTGCCCGCCTAGAGGTCGGTGACCACCAGATCCACCTGCCGAGCCCGACCGGGGGCGGCCGCCTGCTCCACGACAGTGTGCTTCAGGTCGCGCAGCGTGCCGATCAGCTCCGCGGCGGTACGCGGCCGCGCCCCGGCGACCAGCAGGTCACGGACCAACCGCCCCTTGGTCGCCTTGTTGAAATGGCTCACCACCGAACGGACCGGCACCCCGTCGACCTCCCGCTCGTGCAGCACCCGCAGGGTCACCGTCCGCTCGGCAAGCTCCCCGCGCGGCGTCCAGGTGGTCGCGTACGCGCCGGAGCGCAGGTCGAGCACCGGCCCGGAGCCCGCCGCGGCCGACAGCACCGGCGCCAGCACCGGCCGCCAGTACGCCGACAGCGCCCCCACACCGGGCAGGCGGGCGCCGATCGGGCAGCGGTACGGCGGGATCCGGTCGGCGAGCCGCACCGCGCCCCACAGACCGGAGCTGATCAGGATCGTCCGGCGGGCCGTCCGCAGCGCCGCCGCCGGCAACGAGGCCAGGTCCAGCGCCTCGTAGAGCACCCCGGTGTAGACCTGCGCGGCCGGCGCGGTGGCCGCCACCCGCAGCCGTGCGTTGCGGCGCAGTTCGCCGCGCTGGCCCTCGGTGAGCCCGAGCGCGGCCAGCGCCGCCGCCTCGTCCGGCCCGGCGCTCAACGCCACGAGCGCGTCGAGCACCCGCTCCCGGGCCGGGTTCAGCTCGGGCAGCGCGAGCCGGTCCGGGGACCATCGTCGACCGGTGCCGGCGTCGGCCTTCCCCTCCGAGGGCGGCAGCAGAATGAACATCGGGTCCGCTTCCTTGTCAATGCTCATTGCTGAGCACGTCGGATGATTCGCTCTCCGCCCGGCGTGCCGGGCTGGAGTCCGGGAGCGGCAGTCTGCTCCGGTGGCAATCGGCCCGTGCCTGCACGATCTGCCTCACCGCGCGATGCGGGGTGTGCAGGGTGATGTCGGGGTCACCATGTCGTCGCAGGACGTTGACCGCGGCGTTCACGTCGGCCTGCCACACCACCCCGCACGACGTGCAGTGAAGCCGGTCCCCGGCGCGGCGGCCGAAGCAGCCGCAGCGGTGACAGACTTGTGAGGTGTAGGCGGCGTTGACGTGCACGAGCGCAGAACCTCTGCGCTCCGACACATTCTTCAGCGCCTGCGCGGTGACCCCCTTGGTCCACGCAGCGAGACGCCGGTTGGTGTTCTTGCCCAGCGGCGTGCGCCCGGCGAACGTCTTGGTCAGCTCCTCGGCCACCACGACGGCGGCCTTGTCCACTACCCGGTGCACGGCGGTGAAGATCTCCGTGCGCACCCGCGCCTGGTGGCGGGCGGCCTGCCGATCACGCTTAATCGTGCCGAGGTTGTTGGCCGCGATCCGGTCAGCCTTCGCCTGGTCGCCGCGCCGGGCGGCTGTATTGGCGACCGAGCGCAGTTTCGCCCGGCGGCGGTTGCGTTCCTTGATCCGATCGGATTCGGCGCTCAGCAGATGACCGAGACCGTCACCGTGGTGGTTGCCATCGGAATCGGTCAGCACCTCGGTGTAACCCTTGTCCACACCCAGCGTCGCCGTGCCGGATGGACGCTGGGAGGTCTTCATTCCTGCGGCATCGATCTGGTAGTGGATCTCCACCCGGCCATCACGCAGGATCAGCCGCAGCGTGCCCGTCGGGACGACGGTGGTGTTCAGCGGGATGCGGACCATCTGGCGCCGAACGAGACCGGGTACGGCCAGCCACAATCGCCCGCCCTTGTCAGCCCGGGTGTGGTGCTGGTCCGCGCGCACCACTATCTGGTTGTGGGTGCGGTTGTGCCCGCGCCGCCAGTGTGAGCGCATCTGCCGGGACAGGTACGGGTCGTCGGCCCACCGGTCAGCCTTGAGCAGGCTGAACAGCCGTTTCTGCTCTGCCCGGTCGCCGGTGTGGTGGCGGATGGCTCGGCGCACCTGCACCTTGGCCGATTCGCGGGTCGCGGCGATGTCGGCCATCGCGTCGCGGACGGTTTCCTTCCACGCGTTGGCCAACACCCCGAACCGGTGGTGGATGCCCTCGGACAACCATCGGTCGCGAACCTGCCGGTCCTTCAACCTAGCCCCGCCCGCCGACCCGTACCGCTGCCACACCTCGCCGCGGACCCGACCCAGCCGCCGCGCCTGCTCGGCCAGCGCGCGGTATTTTCCCGCGTTGAGGCGGTGTGAGTAGGCGATTCGGGTCGTCTTCACGACGACGCCTCGGTCAAGTCCGCTGCCTTGAGCTGCTTCTCGTAGCGCCGCAGGCCATACAGGCGGCAGGAGAAGGTACGCACGATAGCCAGCAGGTCCTGCACCATCTCCTCTCGCGGCGACAGCGACTCCTGGTTGGCGACGAGGATTTCGCAGCCTGCGGTCTCGGCCTCGTGAGCAAGGTAGTCATAGCCGAACCGGGCAAGCCGGTCCTTGTGCGCGATGACCAAAGTTGCCACTCGCCCGGCTTTGACGTCGGCCATGACGGCGAGCATCTTCGGGCGAGTCAGGTTCATTCCGCCGCCGACTTCCCGCACCCACTCATCCACTGCCAAACCGCGAGCGAGGCAGAACGCCTCCATGGCTTCGACCTGGCAGGCGAGGTCGGCGCGCTGCCCGGCGGAGGAAACGCGGCAGTAGACGACGATCTTGCGGTCGTCACGGGCGAAACCGGGGGCAAGGACGGCGGCCACGTCGGATTCGTCGAAGTAGCGCTGACCAGACGGGGAGCGGCGGACAGTGATCTTGCCTTCCGCCTCCCAGCGCCGGACGGTCGACGGTGACCGCCCGACGCGCTTGGCGAAGTCGCCAATCCGGTAAACGCTACTCACGACGAGAAACTTTAGGCAGCTTTGCCCAAGGGAGCAAGCCTAGAGTCACCGCTTCTCGACGGGCGGTACGGCGGCGCCCAGCGCGGCGGCCCGGCCAGCGTACGACCCGCGGCTACCGCCAGGGCCGGACCGGGGTGTCGGGGTGGTACACGCGATAGCCGCCGACCTCGTGGACCGGTGCGGCGTCGGGGCGGTCGGCGAGCAGCCGGCGCAGCCTCCGGTCCATCGGCGAGTCGGCCTCCACCACATAGCCCGGTCGTTCGGCCCGGCCGACCTGTCGCCAGTACGGCAGGTAGCGGTTCTGCCCGGGGGACAGGTCGCCGTCGAGCACAGCGCAGACCACCGTCTCGTCGGTGTTGAAGATCAGCCGGTTGCAGGTCCAGTAGTCCCCGTACACCTCGTGGGGGCCGTCGGCACGCAGCGCGCCGGCCAGCTCCCGGGCATGGCGCTCCTCGGTCCGCGACGCTCCGACGCCGGTGGTCACGAAGAGCACGGTGATCACCAGCGTGGTCGCGGTCAGCGCGGCCAGCACGGCGGTCGCCAGCGCGCCGGTGAGCCGGCCGAGCGCGCCGACCGTGCCCCGCCAGCAGGCGACGGCGGCCACCCAGAGCGGCCAGAGCACCGCCGGCAGGGACAGTTGCAGCACCGACAGGTAGCGGGCGTTGTCCAGCGGGCTGGTCGCGGCGAGCGGGGTGCGCACGTACGACAGCAGGGTCAACGCGGCGCCGACGACCAGCGCGAGCAGCACCACCGGCCGGGCCCGCTCCCCGCGGGACCCCCGGGCGGCCTGGCGGTACGCGAGCACCGCGAGCACCCCGGCGACCACCAGCAGCACCGGATAGAGCAGCCCGAACCACTGCTGCCAGCGACCGCAGCCGTCCACCGGGCAGAGCCCGTGCGCCAGCGGCACCCCCTCCAGCAGGCCGCCCCGGATCCGCTCGGACCACGGCGGCAACGGACCCGCCTTGGTGCTGACCTCCCGGAACACCGACAGCGAGTCCGCACCCGGGGGCGCTCGTAGGTTGTCGTAGATCATCGGCGCCACCCCGACCACGAAGCCCGCCACCAGCAGCAGGCCGGACCAGCCGAGAAGCTCCCGCCGTACCGCCCACACCAGGGCCAGGCCGGCCACCGCCAGGTACGGCAGGATCAGCCAGTCCGACCAGGCGGCCAGCCCGACGAGCAGGCCGAACAGGGCGACGGCGAGCCGTCGGCGGTGAACCGTGCCGGCCGCCAGCCCCACCGTGATCAGCAGCATCAGCAGCACCGCGGGCTTCACCTCGGGCCGTCCGCCGACGACGGTGAGCTGGTCACGCACCACCCGCTCCGGTCCGAGGGCCAGCAGGCCGACGACGAAGGCGGCGAACCACGGCGCGCAGAGCCGACGGGTCAGCCGGTGGATCAGGTAGAGGAAGACGGCGTACAACGCGAGCATCGGCAGCCGCAGCACCGGCCAGCTCGGCCCGGTCAGCGCGACCAGGGGAGCGGCGAGGTACGACTCCAGCATTCCCATGTAGTGCTGGCCGTAGAGGAAGACCGGTCGTTCGCTGCCCTGCCCGATGTGCAGGGCGGCGAGACCGAACGTGGCCTCGTCGCTGTTGGACACCGGCACGGTGTAGAGCGTCAGGACCAGCCGATACCCGACGCCGGCCAGCCCGAACAGCAGCGCGACGAGCGCCGGCCGGTCGAGTCGCGGGCGCCATCGCCCGCGGTGCTGCTCTGGATTCGACACGACCACGCCCCCGTCGTCGTCCCGACCGGAGTGTTTCACGGACGGCGGGCCGGCCGCTGTGGTTCGCAGGACGCGGCGTCGGCTCGCATGGCCGTGGCCGTCCACGTGTGGCAGGGTTGGCGGGTGCCACCCACTCCCGCCGGCCAGCTGGCCGTTCCGAACCTGCACCGGGCCGCGCGGATCGAGGACGCCGTGCACCAGCTCGTGGAGCGTCGGCTGCGGCGCACCGGCTGGCGGGTCAACATCATCGCGTACACCGGCTACGGCTCACCGGGCTGGGTGCGGGTCATGTGCCGGGTGCTGCTGGGTCGTCCCGACACCCGCCAGCGGGGCCGGCTGGACACGGTCCGCGGGTGGCGCAGCTTCACCACCTTGCCCGCCAAGCACGTCACGGTGACGATCGAAGCTGGTGGGGTGTGCTGCGAGGCGCGGGCCGACCGCAGCGGCTTCGTCGACACGCTCGTCGAGGCCGATCTGCCGCCCGGGTGGGGCACGGTCCGGCTCAGCGTGCCGGACGCGGAGCCGGTCGACGCGCCGGTGCGCATCCTCGACCCGGAGGTCCGGTTCGGCATCCTCTCCGACATCGACGACACGGTGATGGTGACCGCGTTGCCCCGGCCGCTGCTGGCCGCGTGGAACACCTTCGTGCTCGACGAGCACGCCCGGGCCGCCGTGCCCGGCATGGCGGTGCTCTACGAGCGGCTGGTCACCGCGCACCCGGGCGCGCCGGTCTTCTACCTCTCAACCGGCGCGTGGAACGTCGCGCCGACGCTGACCCGGTTCCTGTCCCGGCACCTCTACCCGGCCGGGCCGCTGCTGCTCACCGACTGGGGTCCGACCGCGGACCGCTGGTTCCGCAGTGGCCGGGAGCACAAGCGGGTCACCCTGGCCCGGCTGGCGCGGGAGTTCCCCGAGGTGCGCTGGCTGCTGGTCGGCGACGACGGCCAGCACGACCAGGAGATCTACCGGGAGTTCGCCGCCGCCCACCCGGAGAACGTCGCCGGGGTGGCGATCCGCCGGCTCTCCCCGACCCAGTCGGTGCTGGCCGGTAGCCTGCCGGCGCCGGCGGGTCGCCCGTCCTCGGGGCCGGTGGGGCAGAAGTGGCTCTCCGCACCGGACGGCGCCGGCCTGTGGTCGCTGCTACGCGACGCCGGCCTGGTCTGACGCTAGCCCTGGCGGAGCCAGACGACGCCGAGCGGGGGGATCTGGAGGGCGGCGGAGGCCACCATGCCGTGCCAGGGCACGTCCTCGGCGTGCACCTCGCCCAGGTTGCCCACCCCGGAGCCGCCGTAGTGCTGCGCGTCGGTGTTGAGCACCTCGGCCCAGGCGCCGCCGGCCGGCAGGCCGATCCGGTAGTCGTGCAGTGGCTGGGCGGAGAAGTTCGCCACGCAGACCAGCGTCGAGCCGTCCGGGGCGATCCGGATGAACGACACGGTGTTGTTGGCGACGTCGTCGCCGGCGATCCAACGGAAGCCGGCCGGCTCGGTGTCCTGCGCCCAGAGCGCCGGGGTGTCCCGGTAGATCCGGTTGAGGTCGCCGACCAGGCGCTGCACGCCGGCCCGGGCCGGGTCGTGCAGCAGGTACCAGTCGAGGCCGCGCTCCTCGCTCCACTCCCGGTCGTCGGCCAGTTCCGAGCCCATGAAGAGCAGCTGCTTGCCCGGGTGCGCCCACATGTACGCCAGCAGCGCCCGGACGTTGGCCAGCCGTTGCCAGGTGTCGCCGGGCATCTTGCCGGCGAGTGAGCCCTTGCCGTGCACCACCTCGTCGTGGCTGATCGGCAGGACGTAGTTCTCGCTCCAGGCGTACGCCAGGGAGAAGGTGAGCTGGTGGTGGTGGTGCTGGCGGTAGATCGGGTCCTTCGAGGTGTAGAGCAGGGTGTCGTGCATCCAGCCCATGTTCCACTTGAACCCGAAACCCAGCCCGCCCTCGGCGGTGGCGCGGGTGACGCCCGGCCAGGCGGTGGACTCCTCGGCGATCAGCACCACCCCGGCGTGGTGCTTGTAGACGGTCGCGTTCACCTCCTGCATGAACGCGATGGCCTCCAGGTTCTCCCGGCCGCCGTACTGGTTGGGGGCCCACTCGCCGTCCTTGCGGGAGTAGTCCAGGTAGAGCATCGAGGCGACGGCGTCCACCCGGAGCCCGTCGACATGGAACTGGTCGCACCAGTAGAGCGCGTTGGCGACCAGGAAGTTGCGGACCTCGCGGCGGCCGAAGTCGAAGACGTACGTGCCCCAGTCGGGGTGCTCGCCGCGCCGCGGGTCGGGGTGCTCGTAGAGCGGGGTGCCGTCGAAACGCGCGAGGGCCCACTCGTCCTTGGGGAAGTGCGCGGGCACCCAGTCCAGGATCACGCCGACGCCGGCGGCGTGCAACTGGTCGACGAGGTGCCGGAACTCGTCCGGGTCGCCGAACCGGGAGGTCGGTGCGTAGTAACCGGTCACCTGGTAGCCCCAGGAACCGCCGAACGGGTGCTCCATCACCGGCAGGAACTCCACGTGGGTGAAGCCCAGCTCGGTGACGTACGCGGTGAGCTGCTCGGCCAGCTCGCGGTAGCCCAGCCCGGGCCGCCACGAGCCGAGGTGCACCTCGTAGACGCTCATCGGCTCCTGGTGCGGCTGCCGCTCGGCCCGCCGGGCCAGCCAGTCGGCGTCGGACCACCGGTACGTCGAGTGGTGCACCACCGAGGCGGTGGCGGGCGGCACCTCGGCGTACGCCGCGAGGGGGTCGGCCTTGTCCCGCCACTGCCCGTCGGCGCCGAGGACCCGGTACTTGTAGCGGGCCCCGACCCGGGCGTTGGGGACGAACAGCTCCCACACCCCGCTGGAGCCGAGCGAGCGCATCGGCCAGCCGTCGTCCGGCGACCAGCCGGTGAAGTCGCCGACCACCCGCACGCCGTGGGCGTTGGGCGCCCAGACGGTGAACGCCACCCCCTCGTCGAAGACCCGGGCGCCGAGCGCCTCCCACAGCCGCTCGTGCCGGCCCTCACCGATCAGGTGCAGGTCCAGCTCGCCGAGAGTCGGCCGGTATCGGTACGGATCGTCGTGGGTCGCCCCGTCGACCTCCACCCGGTAGTCGAGGACCTCGCCGGGCAGCACCGCCTCGAACACGCCCGCGTCGTGCACCCGCTTCATCGGGTGCCGGTCACCGCCGACCAGGACGGCGGCGTCGCCCGCGCCCCGGCGCAGCGTGCGGATGGTGGTCCGCCCGTCGGCGGGGTGCGCGCCGAGCAGCGCGTGCGGGTCGTGCGTCACGCCGGTGATCAGCTGGTCCATCGGGCGTCCTTCGAGGCGGGAGCGGTCGGCGCGGTGCCGCTGGAGAGGTCGGCGGGGACGTCCGCGACCGTGAGCGTGGCCGGGACCGTGGCGACGGGCGCCGGTGCGCCGGGCGGGGTGGGGCGGCGCACGGTCAGCACGTGTGCCGGTTGCAGGTACGGGTCGAGCCGCACCGCGTTGCGCTGACCCCAGTCGTAGCTGGTGCCGGTGAGCTCGTCGTGCACGGTGAACCGCTCGTGCCAGTCGAACCCGAGCGACGGCATGTCCAGCGTGGTGTTGCCCCACTGCACGGCACGCGGGTCGAACGAGCAGATCACGATGACAGTGTCGCCGGTCTCCGGTTCGTGTTTGGACCAGCAGAGCAGCGCCGGGTTGTCGATCTCGTGGAAGCGCAGGTTGCGCAGCTGGTGCAGGGCCCGGTTGTCCCGGCGTACCCGGTTGAGGGTGGCGATGAACGGGGCCAGCGAGCGGCCCTGCGCCTCGGCGCCGGCCCAGTCCCGGGGGCGCAGCTCGTACTTCTCGTTGTCCAGGTATTCCTCGGCGCCGCGGCGGGCCACGTGCTCGAACAGCTCGAAGCCGGCGTACATGCCCCAGGAGGGGGAGAGCAGCGCGGCCAGCACCGCCCGGATCTTGAACATCGGCGGGCCGCCGTGCTGCAACGACTCGTGCAGGATGTCCGGGGTGTTGGGCCAGAAGTTGGGTCGCATGTAGTCGGCCGCCGCGAGCAGTTCCTCGCAGTACTCCCGCATCTCCGCCGCCGTCGTGCGCCAGGTGAAGTAGGTGTACGACTGGGTGAAGCCGATCTTGCCGAGGCCGTGCATGATGGCCGGCCGGGTGAACGCCTCGGCCAGGAACAGCACGTCCGGGTCGACCTTCTTCACCTCGGCAATGAGCCAGTGCCAGAAGTCGAAGGGCTTGGTGTGCGGGTTGTCCACCCGGAAGATCCGGACACCCTCGCCGACCCAGTGCAGCACCACCCGCAGCACCTCGGCCCGGATGCCCTCCGGATCGTTGTCGAAGTTCACCGGGTAGATGTCCTGGTACTTCTTCGGCGGGTTCTCCGCGTACGCGATGCTGCCGTCGGCCCGGGTGGTGAACCACTCCGGGTGCTCGCTGACCCACGGGTGGTCCGGCGCGCACTGCAACGCCAGGTCCATCGCCACCTCCAGGCCCTGGGCCGCCGCGGCCTCGATGAAGGCCCGGAAGTCTGCCGGCGTACCCAGGTCGGGGTGGATGGCGTCGTGGCCGCCCTCGGCGGCGCCGATCGCCCACGGCGAGCCCACGTCGTCCGGCCCGGCGGTGAGCGCGTTGTTGGGGCCCTTGCGGTTGACCCGGCCGTTCGGGTGGATCGGCGGCAGGTAGAGCACGTCGAAGCCCATCGCCGCGACGCCCGGCAGCCGCTCCGTGGCGGTGGCGAAGGTGCCAGAGCGCGCCCCCACCGCTCCCTCCGAGCGCGGGAAGAACTCGTACCAGGCGGAGAAGAGCGCACGCTGCCGGTCCACCCAGAGGGAGTACGTGTCACCCTCGGTGACCAGCTCCCGTACCGGATGCTCCCAGAGCAGGTCGGCCAGGGCCAGCGCAGGGTCGACCCGCTGCGGCAGCGGCAGGTCGGTGTCGACCAGCGCCGTGAGAGCCGTGGCGACCCGGGCCCGCTCGGCGGCCGGCACCAGCTCGCGGGCGGCGGTGAGCACCCGGGCGCCCTCGGCCAGGTCGTTGGCCAGCTCGGCCGGCCCCTGCCCGGCGGCCATCTTCTTGGTCACCGCGTTCTGCCAGGTCAGGTACGGATCCTGGAACGCCTCGACGGTGAAGACCCAGGCGCCGACCGTGTCCGGGCGGATGGTGGCGTGCCAGCGGTCCTGACCCGGCTCGCCGGGGCGCATCCGGGTGAACGGCCGCGCCGCACCGTCCGGGCCGAGCCATACCACGTTGCAGCCGAGGGCGTCGTGGCCCTCCCGGTAGGCGCGGGCCGACACCGGGATCGGTTCGTCGACCACTGCCTTGGCCGGGTAGCGACCGCAGGCGACGGCGGGGGAGACGTCTTCGATCGGGAACCGTCCAGTCACCCCGCCAACCTACTGTGCGAGATCCTCTCGCGCGCGGCAAGCAACTGACGTTGGCGAGCTATGCGTGACCGAGGGGCAGGCGTCATGGGTGATGCCCGACTGCAAGTATCGCGTATCATATGTGACACGTGACAGGAGGTCGGGTATGAGGTTGAATAGCAAGGGCCAGGTCACCATCCCGGCGGCCTTGCGGGCCCAGTACAACCTGCACGAGGGCGATGAGGTGGATGTGGTTGAGGAGGGCGGCGCTCTCCGCATCGTGCGGGTCCACGGCGCCGACACCCGGGGGCAGCGCCTCGTGCGCCACATGCGAGGCCGGGGTAGCGCCAAGGAGACCGAGCACATGTCCACCGAGGAGTTGATGGAGTTGCTGCGTGGCGAGTGACCGGCTCCGCGCCCTGCCGTCGCGTTCGCCGGATGCGGCGACGACCCTGGTCGACACCAATGTGCTGCTGGACATCCTGACCGATGACCCGAAGTGGGCGGAGTGGTCGGGAGTTGCCCTCGCCGAGGCTCGTGACGCCGGCAACCTGGTGATCAATCCGATCGTGTACGCCGAGGTGTCAGTCCGTTTCGCCGGTATCGAAGAGCTGGACGAGGCGTTGCCCGCGGGGGACTTCCTTCGCGAGGAGCTTCCGTACCCGGCGGGCTTCCTTGCCGGTAAGGCCTACGCGCGGTACCGCAAGTTAGGCGGCATGAAGCGATCGCCTGTCGCCGACTTCTACATCGGTGCGCATGCGGCGGTGTGCCGGTACAACCTCCTGACCCGTGATGGGGCGCGATACCGCACGTACTTCCCGACCCTGACGCTGATCACGCCGACCGACTGACTGCTGCTCAGTCGTCGTCCAGCCGCCCGCTGTCAAGATCCGCGCACTTTCGAGGAAACTGCTTACCTCACCGAGCGGTACACGTCGAGCGTCTGCCGGGCGACGGCGTCCCAGGAGAAGTGCTTCACTGCGCGCTGCCGGCCGGCCTTGCCGAATCGCGCGGTGCGGGCCGGGTCGGCCAGCAGCGTGTTGACCGCCGCCGCCAGGTCGGCGACGAACTTCTCCGGGGCCAGCGGCCGGCCGGACCCGTCGGCGGCCTGCTCGATCGGCACCAGCAGGCCCGTCTCACCGTCAGCCACCACCTCGGGGATGCCACCGGTGGCGGTCGCCACCACCGCAGTCTCGCAGGCCATCGCCTCCAGGTTGACGATGCCCATCGGCTCGTACACCGACGGGCAGACGAAGACGGTGGCGTGGGTGAGCACCTGGATCACCTCGGGCTTGGGCAGCATCTCGGCCACCCAGACCACCCCGGAGCGGTTGGCCCGCAGCTCGGCGGCCAGCTCCTCCACCTCGGCGGCGATCTCCGCAGTGTCCGGAGCGCCGGCGAGCAGCACGAGCTGGGTGTCCGCCGGCAGCTCCCGGGCGGCCCGCAGCAGGTAGGGCAGCCCCTTCTGGCGGGTGATCCTTCCGACGTACACCACGCTGGGTCGGGCCGGGTCGATGCCGAGCCGCTCCAGCACGTCGGTGCCCCGGTCCGGGGCGTACTGGATGGTGTCAATGCCGTTGTAGACCACCCGGACCCGGTCCGGGTCGACCTGCGGGTAGGCGGCCAGCACGTCGCGGCGCATCCCACCGCTGACCGCGATCACCGCGTCGGCGGCCTCCACCGCCGTGCGCTCGCACCAGGAGGAGAGCGCGTAGCCGCCGCCGAGCTGCTCGGCCTTCCACGGCCGCAGCGGCTCCAGGCTGTGCGCGGTCATCACGTGCGGCACCCCGTGCAGCAGCTTCGCGGTGTGTCCGGCCAGGTTGGCGTACCAGGTGTGGCTGTGCACCACGTCGGTGCCGGCCGCGCCGGCGGCCATCTCCAGGTCCACGCCCATGGTGCGCAGCGCGGCGTTCGCGCCGGTGAGGCCGGGCGGTTCGGCGTACGCGGTGACCGCCGGCTCGGTGCGCTGCAGACCGAAGCAGTGCACCCGCACGTCGGCGAGGCGGCGCAACTCCCGGGCCAGGTACTCGACGTGCACGCCGGCGCCGCCGTAGACCTCCGGCGGGTACTCACGGGTCAGTAGATCGACGCGCAGGGAGCCGGTGGCCGGGGAGGAGTCGGTCATGTGCGCACCCTAGTGCAGAAGACTCCCCGTACGAGTGGTGAAGTGCGACGCGGGTGGATAGCGTCGGGGCATGGCTGCCAAGGTGCTCGCGATCGTCCTGGCGGGTGGGGAGGGCAAGCGCCTGATGCCGCTCACCACGGACCGGGCCAAGCCGGCCGTCCCGTTCGGCGGGATGTACCGCATGGTCGACTTCGTCCTCTCCAACCTGGCCAACGCCGGCTATCTCAAGATCGTCGTGCTGACCCAGTACAAGTCTCACTCCCTCGACCGGCACATCACCAAGACCTGGCGGATGTCCACGCTGCTCGGCAACTACGTCACCCCGGTACCCGCGCAGCAGCGTCGCGGCCCCTGGTGGTTCGCCGGCTCCGCCGACGCCATCTACCAGAGCTTCAACCTGATCAACGACGAGCAGCCTGACTACGTGATCGTCTTCGGCGCCGACCACATCTACCGGATGGACCCGCGGCAGATGGTGGAGGACCACATCGCCTCCGGCGCCGCGGTGACCGTCGCCGGCATCCGCCAGCCGCTGTCGATGGCCGACCAGTTCGGCGTCATCGAGGTCGGCGAGGACGGTCGGCGCATCCGGGCGTTCCGCGAGAAGCCCACCGACGCGGTCGGCCTGGCGGACGCACCGGACGAGATCTACGCGTCGATGGGCAACTACGTCTTCACCACCCGGGCGCTCTGTGAGGCGGTCGAGCGCGACGCGGAGGACAAGACCAGCAAGCACGACATGGGCGGCAGCATCATCCCGATGCTCGTCGAGCGGGGCGAGGCCAACGTCTACGACTTCCGGGACAACGAGGTGCCGGGCACCACCGACCGGGACCGCGGTTACTGGCGGGACGTCGGGACGCTCGACTCGTTCTACGACGCGCACATGGATCTGATCAACGTGCACCCGGTGTTCAACATGTACAACTTCGACTGGCCGATCTACACGGAGCAGCCGCCGTGGCCGCCGGCGAAGTTCGTGCACCAGTGGGGCGAGCGGGTCGGCCGCGCGGTCGGCTCGATGGTCTCCCCGGGCGTGGTGATCTCCGGCTCGCTGGTGGAAAACTCGATCGTCTCGCCGAAGGTGCGGGTGCACTCCTGGACGCACGTCGAGGGCTCGGTGCTGATGGAGGGTGTCGAGATCGGCCGGCACGCGGTGATCCGACGAGCCATCCTGGACAAGAACGTGTTCGTCCCGGAGGGCGCCGAGATCGGCGTCGACCTGGAGAAGGACCGGCAGCGCTACACCGTCTCCGACAACGGCATCGTGGTGATCGGCAAGGGCCAGAAGGTCGAGCTGTGATCCCTGCCGGCCCGTCGTCCGTCGCAGTACCGAGGAGGTAGACCCCCGTGCCCCATCCCCGTGCCGGCCAGCCCGCCGAGGCCGCCGACCTGGTCGACGTGCCGCGCCTGGTGACCGCCTACTACGCCGAGCACCCGGACCCGGCGGACCCGGCGCAGCAGGTCTCCTTCGGCACCTCCGGCCACCGGGGTTCCAGCCTGCGCAACGCGTTCAACTCCGACCACATCCTGGCGGTCACCCAGGCGCTCTGCGACTACCGACGGGAGCACGGCCCGGACGGCCCGCTCTTCCTCGCCCGGGACACGCACGCGCTCTCCGCGCCGGCCGCGGTGGACGCCCTGGAGGTGCTCGCCGCCAACGGGGTCACCGTGCTGGTGGACAGCCGCGACGGCTACACCCCCACCCCGGCGCTGTCGCACGCGATCCTCACCCACAACCGGGGGCGCACCAGCGGGCTCGCCGACGGCATCGTCATCACCCCGTCGCACAACCCGCCCGACGACGGCGGCTTCAAGTACAACCCCACCAACGGCGGGCCGGCCGACACCGACGTCACCCGGTGGATCCAGGACCGGGCCAACGCGATCCTGGCCGCCGGGCTCAAGGAGGTCCGCCGGATCACCTACGCCCGGGCCCGGGCCGCTGACACCACCGGGGAGTACGACTTCCTCGCCAGCTACGTCGACGACCTGCCGACGGCGATCGACGTCGACGCCATCCGCGACGCCGGGGTGCGGATCGGCGCGGATCCGCTGGGCGGGGCGAGCGTGGCGTACTGGGGTGAGATCGCCGAGCGGCACCGGCTGGACCTGACCGTGATCAACCCGACGGTCGACCCGACCTGGCGGTTCATGACCCTGGACGGAGACGGCAAGATCCGAATGGACTGCTCCTCGCCGAACGCCATGGCGTCGCTGATCGCCGCCCGCGCCAACTACCAGATCTCCACCGGCAACGACGCTGACGCCGACCGGCACGGCATCGTCACCCCGGACGCCGGCCTGATGAACCCCAACCACTACCTGGCGGTGGCGATCAACCACCTGTTCCGCACCCGACCCGACTGGGGTCCGGCCGCCGCGGTGGGCAAGACCCTGGTCTCCTCGTCGATGATCGACCGGGTCGCCGCCGACCTCGGTCGGCCGCTGTTGGAGGTGCCGGTCGGCTTCAAGTGGTTCGTGCCCGGGCTGCTGGACGGTGCGGTCGGCTTCGGCGGGGAGGAGAGCGCGGGCGCGTCGTTCCTGCGCCGCGACGGCTCCACCTGGACCACCGACAAGGACGGCATCCTGCTCTGCCTGCTCGCCGCCGAGATCCTGGGCAGCACCGGGCGCAGCCCGAGCGAGCACTGGGCGGAGCTGGCCGAGCGGTTCGGCGCGCCCTCGTACGCCCGGATCGACGCCCCGGCCACCCGGGAGCAGAAGGCCGTGCTGGGCAAGCTCTCCCCGGAGCAGGTAACCGCCACCGAACTGGCCGGCGAGCCGATCACCGCGACGCTGACCAGCGCGCCCGGCAACGGTGCGCCGATCGGCGGGCTCAAGGTCAGCACGCAGTCCGGCTGGTTCGCCGCCCGGCCGTCCGGCACCGAGGACGTCTACAAGATCTACGCCGAGTCGTTCCAGGGGCCGGAGCACCTGGCGCGCATTCAGCAGGAGGCCAAAAACCTGGTAGACGGGGTGCTCAACCAGTCCTGACCCCACCCAGGCCCACCCCCCCACCCCCTCCGCGTTGATCATGAAGTTATCGCCGCGACACGCCGTGCCGGGCGGCAATAACTTCATGGTCAACTGGGTGGGCGGGGTCGGTCAGCAGGGTGGGGGGCGATCCTGCTGGTGATGCTGGAGCTCCTCGGGCAGCAGCTCGCGGAGCTGCTCGGGCAGGAACGGCAGGTCGAGCAGGCTCATCTTCAACTGGTTGCGTTCCTGGTAGCGCAGCGGGTCGAGGCGGACCACCAGGCCGGCGTTGCGGCGGTAACTGATGTCGATGGTCCCCTCGGTCGCCGCGTCCCGGAACACCAACCCGTCCATCTCCACGGCGACCGCCGCCGAGTTGGGTTCCAGCTCCAGTCGGATCTTCTCCCCTGGAGAGAGCACCACCGATCGGGAGATGCCGGCCATCGGCGCCGACGGCGTCACCACCACCACGTCCGCCGCCGGGGAGATCAGCGGTCCGCCGGCGGCGTAGCTGTATGCCGTGGAGCCGATCGGCGTGCTGACCACCACGGCGTCGCAGCGGTAGTAGCCGTACTGCTGGCCGTCGATCCCGAGGGTGGCGGTGATGAAGCCGGAGCCGGGCTGACGGACCAGGGCGATGTCGTTGAACGCCACGACGTCGTCGCCGCACACGTCGCAGGCCAGGCAGGCGTGCGACTCGACGGTGAAGTCCTTCGACAGCAACCGGCTCAACGCCTCGGGCAGCTCCGGCGGTTCGACCTCGACCAGAAAGCCGAGCTTGCCCAGGTGCACGCCGAGCACCGGTTTCGGGTCGAGGATGGCGGAACGCAGCGCTCCCAGCATGGTGCCGTCACCACCGATGCTGATCAACGCGTCGGCGCGGACGGCCACCGCGTCCGCCGGCACCGGCTCGACGCTGGCCGGCACACGGTGCTGGTCTTCCTCGCGCACCATCAGCGACTTGTGGTGGCGCGACGCCCACCGTTCGATGATCTCGACCACCTCGGAGACATCCCGGGTGGGGTGCAGCACCAGACCCAGCCCCGACATCCGTACAGCTCATCACATCGGCGTCGGATACGCCCGGCGTACCCCGAAGGTGCGCCGGCGGTCCGGGGACCGCCGGCGCACCTCGCCGCCGTCAGCGGCGGGGCCGGCCGGTCAGGTGGGTCAGCGAGCGGGCGACCAGGTCGTCGCGGGCTGCCGGCGCCAGGCCCTCCAGCCCGAAGCCCAGGTACACGGTGTCCGCGGTGACCACCGCCGAGCCCTCCTCGAACGCCTGCTGGCTGCGCGACCAGTCGTTGGCGTTACCACCGGAGCCGGCCGGTGGGCCGGCCACCGTCCAGTCGCCCAGGTCGGCCGACTCGAACGAGGTCTCCGCCACGGCGGACCCGTCGACCAGAACTGGGGCGTCGTCCAGGAAGACTCCGAGACCCTGGGTGCCCCAGTCCGAGGCGTACGAGATCGACAGCTCGACCTGTTTGCCGGCGTAGCCGGACAGGTCGACCACGAACTCCTTCCAGCCGCCCGAGGCACCGGTCGCCGCGTTCCAGCTGCCGGTGCTCCCGGTCGGCGAGCAATCCGCCCCCTGGTAGTGCGTGATGAACGGGTGCAGCTCGTCCCAGCCGCTGGCGCAGCTGTCCCCGGTGACCGTGCCCGTCTTGCCGTTGGCGTCCGGCAGGGTGGTCCAGGTGTCGGTGCCCACCTCGTGCGCCTCGACGAAGAGGAAGTCCCAGTTCTCCTCCAGGTCGTACGAGGTGAAGAAGCGCAGCTCGCCGCTGCTCGCCCCGGTCAGGTCCACGGTGCGGGTGAGCCGCTTGTACGACTCGTCCGCCTGGCCGCTGTACAAGTACCACTCCCCGGTGCGCGGGTCGAACGGTGCGCTGCCCGGGCGGGTCCAGCCCACCGGCGCGGAGCTGGCGAACTGGGGGAACTGATCCGGCGGCAGGAACGTCGAGGTGGTCAGGAACGACGCGGTGTGGTCCTGGTTCCCCGCCGACCCGGGGGCGTTGAGCTGCCCGCTGAACCCGGTGAACCCGGGGCCGTCACCGGCGACCGGGTACGGCTCGCCCTCCGGCGAGGTGCCGCCGTCGCTCACGTAGGTGAAGGCGCCCAGCCAGTACTGCTGGAAGTCGTTCAGCAGCGGCAGGCAGGTGGCGTCCTCGGCGTCGGTGCACTCCGCCGGCGCGTCCGGGTGGTACACGTACGAGCCGTTGGCGCCCTGCGCGAACAGTGCGTACTTGCCGCTGACCAGCAACTTCCCGCCCTCGTTGAGGTAGTCCCGGACGGCCAGCTCGGTGTCCAGTGCGGCCCGGGCCGTGGTGCCGGCGACCTGGCCGGGGGAGCGCAGGATCACGTCGTCCCCGGTCTCCCACACGACCGTCCGGTAGTGCGACAGCACGCCCAGCGGGTGCGGCGCCTTGCGCCCCATCGCGTCGAAGTCGTAGACATCGCTGCTGTGGCCGGCCCGGGTCAGCGACGCGGCGATCTCGTCGGCGTACTTCGCAGTGCCGCCGGTCTGCGCCGGGCTGAGCCCGGTCACGTCCTCCACCGCGAGGACCAGCACGTCGCCGCCGATGTCGCCGTGCACCCGGTAGGTGAAGCGTTCACTGGCCACCGGGCCTCCGCGGGGCTTCACCCCGGTGAACCACACCTCAACCCGGTCACCCGGCTTTGTGCCGGTGACCGTGCCGCGCAGCTCGGCGTAGTAGTCGTCGCCGACGTCGCCGTACCGCTCGCCGCCGCGCCACTCACGAACCTTGCTGGTCTTCGGCCGGCCCCCGTTGACCACGTAGTGCATCCGGACGTCCTTCAGCGCTCGCCGCGTGATCGAGGCGACCTGCTGGCTGCGCCCGTACGACGTGTCGAAGGTGTCCACCACGAAGTCCGGTGTGCTGCGGCCGACCACCGACACCGGGTCGTCCGGGTTGCCCGCCGAGCTCGCCACTGCCAGCGCGAACGGCAGGTTCTTGGCCACCTCACCGGCGATCAGGCCCTCGTCGTCCGGGAAGATGAAGTCGCTGACGCAGTCCTCCGGGCGCCACTCGTCGTCCGGGTCGACCGCCGAGGCGGACTCACAGGTCGACATCTCCGGCGTGAAGCCCAGCGTCCCGTAGCGCACCGAGGCGTGGCTGTCGGTGTCGCCGTTGGTGGTGTACAGCTCGGCGGAGATGTCCGGGTCGTAGCCGGGCACCGCCGGGTGGGCGTCGTCACCGGCCATCGCCTGGTAGATCACGTCGTCCGGCGTGGGGGTGCTTACCTGCCAGCCCACGCCGTAGAGCAGCAGTTGGGCCGCGGAGTGGTAGTTGACGAAGAACTCGAAGCCGACCCGCTGGAAGAGCCGGTCCAGTGCCTTGGTCTCCGGCTCCGAGTTGGGCGCCGGGCCACGGTAGGTGTCGCTGTTCGGCTCGGGTGACGAGCCCTCGTTGTCGTACCCCCACTTGTAGCTGAAGTTGCGGTTGAGGTCGACCCCGTCGGCGGTGGTGATCTGCCCGTCCCGGTCGTTGTCGCGCAGGTTCTTGCGCCACAGCCGGTTGCCGGGGGTGAAGGTGTAGTCGTAGCCGTCCGGGTTGGCCACCGGCAGGAACCACAGCTCGGTCCGGTCCAGCAGCCGGGTGATCGCCGGATCGCTGCCGTAGTTGTCCAGCACGTGGTGCATCAGCCGGCGGGTCATCTCCGGCGTGATCCACTCCCGGGCGTGCTGGGCGCTGCCGTAGAGCACCGCCGGACGGCGGCCGTCCGGCACCGTCCGGGCGTTCTTGGTGACCTTGACCGCGAGGATCGGCTTACCCTGTTGGGTCCGGCCGATCGTCTCGACCTTGGCCAGCCCCGGGTGGCGCGCGGCGGTGGCGATGATCTCGTCGCGGAGGCCGCCGGGCTCGCTGTAGGAGCGGAACGCTGACCAGCCGGCCGCCGCCTGCTCCCGCAGCGCCTGGGAGGCGTCCTTGCCGCGCACCTTCTTGATCGAAAGGGGGACGCCCTGGCCGGCCAGTCGCTTCGCCTGCCGACGGCTGAGCACCGTCTCGACCGTCGTGCGGCCGGTCGAGTCCGTCTTCGCGTCGTGGCCGAGGTCGACCCCCGCCGCGCGCAGTTGATCCCGCTGTTTCGCGTCGACCGTGCCGACGTACACCTCCAGGCCGTCGCGGGCGCCCGGATCGGACGGCGGCCGCGCTGGCCGGTGGGGTCAGTGCCAGTGCGCCGAGCAGGGTGACCACGCTGGCGAACGCCAGTCGTCTCGGTCTCATCGCGCCTCCTTGGGTGAAGGACCTGTAGGCGCGAGCCTTCGAGCCGGCGTGATCGATGTCAATAGGTCGATCGGGGCGAGGCGGCTTACCGTGCCGATCCGGCTGCCCCGGTGATGGCCGGGTGGACGGTTCGGCGTACTCCGATCGGAGGATGTTCGGCGATCGGGCGAGCCCCTGTGTCGGAAGCGGCTACGGTCGGACCGGCATATTCGGACAAAAGACGGAGTCCGGCTGGTTCGCCGCCCGACCGTCGGGCACCGAGGACGTCTACAAGATCTACGCCGAGTCGTTCCAGGGCCCGGAGCGCCTGGCCCGGATCCAGCAGGAGGCGAAGGACCTCGTCTCCGAGGTGCTCAAGCAGGCCTGAGCCGCCGCCGTCCGGCGGCCCGGTCAGCGCGGCGGGGGGAGTTCCCGGCGGTTGAGCTGCCGGAGCAGGTTCTCGGGAAGCATCTCGCGCAGTTGTTCGGGGAGCAGCGGGAGATCCAGCAGGCTCAGCTTGAGCTGGTTGCGCTCCTGGTAGCGGCGCGGGTCCAGGCGGACCACCAGGCCGGCGTCCCGGCGGTAGCGCACCTGCACCGCGCGTACAGGGTGAGGGACGCCAGCGCGGCGCCCGTCATCCCCCAGATCGGGAATGGCGAATCCGTAGAGTTCCGCGGCGCCTACGGCGCTGGCTGCGCCGATGATCGCGGCGGTCCGGCTCCATCCGCCGCCGAGCAGCGCCCGGGCGGCCACTCAGTACGGGGCGAGGCAGATCTCCGCGACGAGCAGCGGGAAGAGGAGAGTCCCGCCTACTACCACGGGCCGGACGTGTCTGTGCCGCAGCGGCGGGACCGGCTCAAGGTCGTGCCGTACACGGTGGACGACCCGGCGATCATGCAGCGGGTGGTCGACCTCGGCGCCGACGGGATCAGCACCGACAACCCGGATCTGCTGGTCAGCGTCGTGATCCGCAACGGTCTGCGTTGACGGCAATCCCACCCGGCCGCGGCGCCGCCGCTCACGGCGGCGGCGGGGCGGGGGTGTCGGCCGACCGGCTCTTGGGCACCAGCGGGGCCGAAAGTAGCTGGCCCGGCTGGTCACAGAGCGCGGCGAACCGTGTGATCAGCTTCTCCGGTTCTTCGGCGGGGTCGAGGGAATTGACTTCGATGGGGTCGAGCGCGGGCACGGTGACGTGCGAGATCAGTGGATGCAGCGGCCGGACGTCGGCCTCGCCGGCGCCGAAGAGCTCCTCGTGGAGTTTCTCCCCGGGCCGCAGCCCGGTGTAGACGATCTTGGAGGGGCCGGGGGCCTGGGCCGCGAGTTGCCGGGCGACATCGTCGATGCGAACGGGCTTGCCCATGTCGAGTACGAGCGCCTCGCCGTCCCGGCCGATCGCGGCGGCCTGGAGCACCAGGTGCACCGCCTCCTGGATCGTCATCAAGTAGCGGGTCACCTCGGGGTGGGTGACCGTGATCGGCAGCCCGGCCTCGATCTGCGCCCGGAACGCGGTGACCACGGACCCGCGGCTGCCCAGCACGTTGCCGAAGCGGACGCTGAGGAAGGTCCCGGGGAAGTTGGCCGCTGCGTACGCGGTGAGCCGTTCCGTGATCCGCTTTGAGTGCCCGAGCACGCTGATCGGGTTCGCCGCCTTGTCGGTGGAGATGTTGACGAACTTCGCCACCCCACGACACGCCTCGAGGACCGCGAGGGTGCCCCACACGTTGGTCTGCACGGCCTCACCGGGGTGTTGTTGCAGCAGAGGCAGATGCTTGAGCGCGGCGGTGTGGAAGACGATGTCCGGGCGGCGTTCCGTCATGATGCGAGCGAGCCTTTCGGCGTCACGCACGTCGGCGAGGATCAGCTCGGACGTATCCAGGAGCGCCCGGCCGGACAGCGACAGTTGCAGGCTGTGCAGTGCGGACTCGTCGCGGTCGAGCATCAACAGCTCGCTGGGGTTTGCGCGGGCGATCTGCCGGCAGAGCTCCGATCCGATCGAGCCGCCGGCGCCGGTCACCAGGATCCGGCGGCCGGCGAGTCCCGTGTCGGCGCACTTGATGTCTGCAACGACGTGCCGGCGGCCGAGCAGGTCGTTGATGTCCACGTCGCGTACGTCGGCCACGCTGATCCGGTGATCGACCAGTTCGCGTACGGGGGGAAGAACCTTGAAGGCGGCCCCGGCCGCCAGGGTGGCGGTACGGACCTCGCAGATCAGTCCGGCGTCGGCGTTGGCCACCGAGAAGATGAGGGTGGCCGCCCCGGTCCGGGCGACCGCGGTGGCGATGTCCCGGCGCCCGCCGAGCATCGGTACGCCGTCGATGCGCATCTGTTGCTTCTCCGGGTCGTCGTCCAGCAACCCGACCGGCAGGTACCGGCCGCGGGGGTCGCTCACCATCGCGCGCAGCAGGGCTTGCCCGGCCGAGCCCAACCCGAAGAGCACTACCGGAGTCGCGGAACGGCTACTCGGCCGCAGGGCGCGGTCGCGGCGACGACGGTACGCCGTCCGGATGGACAGCATGATGAGCAGGGCCACCGCGGCGCCCATCGGCGGGGTGCTGGCAGGTACCGGCCGCTCCGTCACGGAGAGAACGGCGGCCAGCAGCATGATCGCCGCAGTGCAGGCGGCCGTGCCGGCCAACGCTCGGACCTCGTGCAGGCTGCCGATCGGGTGTCGCCCCCAGTACCGGCGCCGGAGCAAGGCCATGGTGGAATGCAGCGCGGCGGCGATCAGCCCGGCGCCGAGGGTCCGGGTGATCTGGCCGGTGGTGAGGTCGAATTCGTATCTGGTCCAGGCTGCTACGGTGAATCCGCCGATCCAGGCCGCGGTATCGCTGGCGAGCAGTGCCGCGGTGCGGCGCTGGACCTCCTTCCGCCGGTCGGTTGCGTGGGTGTGGGTCGGCGCGGCTGCGCTGGGCTGCATCGATGGCTCCCTGGTGCTGGTTTGCTACACCTGGCGGGTACTAGGCCTCTTCGTCAGGTAAGAACTATTTAGCCCGCTTTCAGGGCTAGTTGTGATGTATTCGCAGTCGTTAGCTCTTTAGATCCGTTTTACGCCGCATGCCGCGCAGAGGCCGTAGCCCGGGGCACGGGGATGCGGTACCCGGTCAGCGCCCAACTCCCGGTCGCGTGCGCGGCGTAGAGTTCCGCGCCGCGAGGCATGGCCCGGTCGAGGATGGTTCGGACCACCTCGGCGACTCCCGGCTGGCGCGGAACATCAGCCCGAGCCGGATGCTGCTCATTACGAGATCACCCAACCGGCCCCGGTCCGGGGGGTCAGGGTCGGCCCATGCCGCGGTACTCCCAGCCGGCCTCGATCCATAGTGCCGGGTCGAGGCAGTTGCGGCCGTCGATGATGCGGCGGTTGGTGACGAGTGTGCCGAGGGCGTGGGGGTCGGCGTTGCGGAAGTCGGCCCATTCGGTTAGGACGCAGACGAGGTCGGCGTCGCGGACGGCGTCGGTCATGGTGGGTGCGTAGGTGAGGTCGGGTTGTGCGCGGCGGGCGTTGTGCATGCCTTGGGGGTCGTAGACGTGCACGTATGCGCCGGCTTTGGCCAGCAGGGCGGCGACGGCCAGGGAGGGGGCGTCGCGCACGTCGTCGGAGTTGGGTTTGAATGTGGCGCCGAGTACGGCGATGCGGGTACCGGACAGATCGGGGCCAGCGGGGCCGCAGCGGCAGGCGAGCAGGTCGGCGGCGAGTTGCAGGACGCGGGTGCGTCGGCGTTGGTTGATCAGGTCGACTTCGTGGAGGAAGCGGAGGGCTTCGCCAGCGCCGAGTTCCTGGGCGCGGGCTTGGAAGGCACGGATGTCCTTGGGGAGGCAGCCTCCGCCGAAGCCGACGCCAGCTTGCAGGAAACGGTTGCCGATGCGGGGGTCGTAGCCGATGGCGCGGGCGAGTTGGGTGACGTCGCCGCCGGCGACTTCGCAGACCTCGGCCATGGCGTTGATGAACGAGACTTTGGTGGCGAGGAAGGCGTTGGCGGCGACTTTGACCAGCTCTGCGGTGGCGAAGTCGGTGACCACGACGGGGAGTTCGCGGTCTTCGGTGGCGGCCAGGTCGAGCACGCCCTTGTGGGCGGCGTAGAGCATGCTGCTGGCCCACTCGCTGTTGACGCCGGCGACTATGCGATTGGGTCGCAGGACGTCTTCGACGGCGCAGCCTTCCTGGAGGAACTCAGGGCTCCAGGCCACCTCGACGCCCAGTTCGGCGGGGGCGTGTTTCCCGACGAGTTGTTCGACCCATTCGGCGGTGCCGACCGGCACGGTGGATTTTCCGACGATGAGCGCCTTGCGGGTCAGGTGCCGTGCCAGGCCGCTGACCACGGCTTCGATATAGGACAGGTCGGCGCCCACGCCGTCAACGCGTTGTGGGGTGCCCACGCAGATGAAGTGCACGTCGCCGAACTCGGCGGTCTGTGCCAGGTTGGTGCAGAACCTTAGCCGCCCGGCGGCAAGGTTGCGTTTGAGTAGTTCGTCCAGGCCGGGCTCATGGAACGGCACCTCGCCATCGGTCAGTCTGGCGATCTTGTCGATGTCGACGTCAAAGCCGAGCACCTCGTAGCCCATCTCAGCGAAGCAGATCGCGTACGTCGTGCCGAGGTATCCGGTGCCGAGGAAGGCCAACCGGGGACGCGGGGCACCCGACGGCGGGGTGACTGCCGCCCTATCGGGGTCGGCCAGCGGCGTGGGGCGCTGGTTGGTCACGGTCAGGCCTCCGTGGCAGGCGTTGTTGGGTCCGCGCCCCAGTGATGTGCTGGGGCGTACGGCTGTGGTGGGTGATATCTGAGGCTCCAATGAGGTGCGCTTCGGCTGATCCGGTAGCGACAGCGCTGCATGTCCGTCCTGGGCAGAGGTCCTAGCGCAGGGCCTTCGATGAGTCGGCCGCTGTCGGCTACGACGCTCAGCGGGCCGCGATCCTGTTCCGCACCGCTCTGCGCGCCGGTCGCCGGTCGCCGTCAACCGCATCGAGCAGCACCCGTTCGAGGCGGCGGAACTGGAAGTCGGTCAGCTGCATCTGCGCTCCCTGTGAGCTCTCTCGTGGCTACGTTCACCCGGCGGTGCGCCACGTTGGGTCTTCCGAACCGCGGGGGCCTGGCCGAACGTGGGCAATACATACTTAGCCACCGCGATCAGGATGAGACGCTTGTTTCACGTTTTTCGGTTGAAAGTCCACCATGGAGACCGGCCGTGACGGTGGCTCCCGCGGTGCGAGCGGACCCGCCGGCCGCCGGAACGCAATCGGCTGCACGTCTTCGCCGCGGCATCGCGTGGGACCCCGGACTCCGATGCGTTGCGGCTCTTGCGCGCCGATTTCAAATTTCCTACGGGCAGGGCGGCCGCGTGTCCCAGTGCTGATTCGGTCGTTGACCGAGGTGCAGCCGTGGGGGGGAGCCCGGCCCGGCTGCCTTCACGTCCGTAGACGCCGCGGGTCCTGCGCGACTCCCGGCCGCCGATGTCGCTGGCGGCCGAACTTCGCCCCGTCGCCACCGCGATGGGGCGTCTGTCGAGAGAGTGGTAGTTACGTGATTCTGGACAGCACACTGGGGGCGTCGCAGGGACGGGGGACGGCGCCGCAGCGGCGACGTGTGGCCCTCGTCACATCTGGTTTCCGTACTGGGGGCGGGGTACCCGCCGTCGCCCGGTGGCTAGCCGCCAACCTCGCGGCGACCGCTGCGTACGTGGTCGACATCCACGACCTGGCGACCTCCAGCCGTGATCCGTCGAGTCGCCGCCTGCTGGCCCCGACGTCCTGGACGCGGTCGAGCCTGTTGAGGCTGGACGTCGAGGACCCCGCGGTGCGCCACTGGGGCGCGAACGCCGTCGAGGTGGAGGCCATGCGCTACCGGCCCCGACGTGAGCTGACCTCCGCGCTGCGCGGCTACGACCTGGTCCAGGTGGTCTCCGGCTCACCGGCCTTGGCGGCCGCCGCGTTGCCCGCCGGAGTTCCGGTCGCGATGCAAGTGGCGAGTCCAGTCGTTTGGGAGCGCGCATCCCGCCTGGCCGCCTGGCCCATGCCGGTGCGCCGCTGGCGTCAGCTCATGACCAGCGTCACCACCCGGATCGAGCGAGTGGCGTTGCGTGCTGCCGACGCCGTGCTCGTCGAGAACGCCGCGATGCTGGATTACGTGATGTCACTTGGGCAGCGGCACGTGGTCAAGGCACCGCCGGGGGTGGACACCGACAGGTTCTCGCCGGCGCCGTCCGGCTGGCGCGGCGACGGCCACCTGCTGTCTGTGTGCCGGTTGGGCGAGCCACGCAAGGGCCTCGACCTGATGATCCGCGCCTACGCGCGCATGGTGGCGGCGGACGCCGCTGTCCCACCCCTGGTGCTCGCCGGCCGGGGCACTCCGGCGCCGATCATCCACGCCCTGGTGCGGCAACTCGGGCTGGAGTCCCGGGTCACCGTCCGTTCCGACGTCGCCCTCACCGAACTGGTCGAGTTGTACCGGACCGCCTCGGTCTTTCTCCAGACGTCCCATGAGGAGGGCCTGGGCATATCGGTGTTGGAGGCGATGGCGTGCGGCCTCCCGGTGGTATCGACCGACACCCACGGTGCCCGGGAGACGATCGTCGACGGGGTCACCGGCTGGCTCGTGCCGCTGGCCAAGCTCGACGACGTGCCGGATCTGTTCGCTGAGCGGGTCCTGGCCGTGCTGGCCGGGCAGGGGCGGGAGTTGGGCATCAACGGCCGGAGCCGGTGCGTGGCGCAGTTCTCCTCCCGGGCCGCCATCGATCGGTTCATCGCCGTCTACGACGGGCTGCTCGGGCCGTCGTCAACCACGCCGCTTCCGGCCGGGCACGGACGGCAGGACTGAGATGACGGAACCGGCCACGACGGCCACGGTGACCAAGTCCCAGTCACTGCCGCTCGCGCTTCTGCAGTGCTATCCAGTCACCACGCTGCTCCTGGCGCCCTATGCCGTTCTGATCGTTCCGATGGCAGTGATCAACCACAACCCCGGGACCGGGTTCATCCTGGGGCTGCTGGCGCTGGCGATGGCGGGTGCGACACTGGTGGAGACCGCGGCGCTGCTGATCTGGCGCCGGAAGACCTGGCGTCAGGAAACAATCTCCACCCGGACGGACCATCCGAAAATCTTTCTGATCGCCCGGCTGGTCGCGATCGGCAGCATGATCGCCGATGTCGCCGGGACGATGGCTGGGCGGGGCACCATCTTCACTCAGGTGTCCGGCACGGTCGCGGCGTCCCCCGTGGCCAGCGCCAGCGCGCTCGTGGCGGGCTGGAAGTACGTCGCGTTCGCGCTGCTCCTATCCAGTTTCCTGACCGGACGCGCCCGTCGCGGAGCCTTCTACCGCTGGACGCTGGCGCTCATCGGAGTGCAGGTCTGCCTGGTGTTCCTCACCGCGATATCAGCGCCGCTCATCGGCTACCTGACGTTCGTCTTTGCCGCGGGGTTGATACTTGGTGCCATCAGGTTTCGCTACGTCGTCGTGGCCGTGGCGGTGCTCTTCCTCGTTTGGCCGACGATCTTCAACGCTCGGAACGAGATCCGGGTCGCGAACGGCATCGCTGTCTCCGACAACTCCGCCATCGACCGGCTGCGGTTCGATACCCAGCTCACCCGGGCCAGCGGCTTTGAGGTTCCCGTTGACGTCGGTCAGCCACGAATTGCAGACTTTCCCCGGTACGGCCTCGTGCCGAGGATCGTGGACCGGGAGCGGCCACTCATCTCCACCGGAGCGAAGATCAATCAACATCTCGGTGGCAGCGCCACGTCCTCATTCAACTTCCTCACGCTGGGGACCGTGTATTTCCTCGACGGACCGGTCGGGGTCGTCATTTACTATGGGTTGTGGGCACTTGTGGTCGCCAGCCTGCTTTCGGTGGGACGAGGACCGGGACCCGTCCGGCTCTGTCTATTATGCCTGGTCATCGCCGGTCCCCTGGTCTGGGTAAGTACCTACCCCGACACGGTGATCGGGCTGCTCCAGCACACCGTATCGGCATCCCCCGTGTTCTTGGCGATCATGCTGTCCAAACGCGAGAAGAACACAGGGCGGCATCCAGCACCCGCACTCGATCCGCACCTGGCACTTCGCGTCTGACATCGCCGACCGGATCCGAGATGCCAGTGACGTGATCTCAACAAGAATCCGGTAGGTATCGGTATTCGAAATGGGTGAGGTGGAGAGCGGCGCGGACGATGTCGCCGACCTGCCGTGGGCTGGCTGTGCTGTGACGCAGGGTCCTCCAGCGGCCGACGAGGATCGCGAAGCCGCGTTCTCCGAGGCACCGCATGGATCGAAGGACGGCGTTGTAGGTCCGGTTGTCGACGGCGAGCCGGCGGCCGTCGGCGGGCTGCTTGTACGGAGCGTGGATGCCGTGGCCAG